>DATDHA010000394.1:0-12224 GCA_036521815.1 Alphaproteobacteria bacterium
GTGCAAAGCCGGGTGCCCGTATATGGCAGCGATAGGGCTTGTTGGTGCCGTCGGAGACAAGATAGACCGCGAACTCGCCCTTGGGCGCTTCAACCGCCGTATAGGTTTCGCCGGCGGGGACGTGATAACCCTCGGTATAGAGCTTGAAGTGATGGATGAGTGCCTCCATCGACCGCTTCATTTCGCCACGCAGTGGGGGCGTCACCTTGTGGTTTTGAATGGTCACCGGCCCGTCAGGCATCTTTTCACAGCACTGCTTGACGATCCTCAGGCTCTGGCGCAGCTCCTCGACGCGCACGAGATAGCGGTCGTAACAATCGCCGTGCTTGCCGACGGGGATGTCGAAATCCATCTCGGCATAGGCGTCGTAAGGTTGGGCTCTGCGCAAATCCCACGGCACGCCCGAAGCGCGAAGCATCGGCCCCGTGAAGCCCCAATCCATCGCATCCTTTGCACTTACCACGCCGATATCGACGGTGCGCTGCTTGAAGATGCGATTCTCGTTGAGCAGCACTTCCATGTCGTCGACGAAGGCTGGAAACTGCTCCGCCCACTTCATGATGTCGCCAAGCACGCCGGCCGGAAGATCGCCGTGCACGCCGCCGGGGCGGAAGTAGGCCGAGTGAAGCCGCGCACCGGAGACGCGCTCGTAAATCTCCATCAAAATCTCGCGCTGCTCGAACGCCCATAGAAACGGCGTCATCGCACCCACGTCCATGGCGAAAGCGGGGACATTGAGCAGATGGTTCAAGATGCGCGTGATCTCGGCGAAGAGCACGCGGATGTATTTCCCACGCGGCGGCGGCTCGATCCCCAGAAGCTTCTCGACGCCGAGCGCATAGGCGTGCTCGAGCGACATTGGCGAGACGTAATCGAGGCGGTCGAAATACGGCACGGCCTGAAGATACGTCTTGTACTCGATGAGCTTCTCGGTTCCCCGATGGAGGAGACCGATATGCGGGTCGGCGCGCTCGATCACCTCGCCGTCGAGCTCCAGCACCATGCGCAACACGCCATGTGCTGCCGGGTGCTGCGGGCCGAAGTTCAACGTCATATTCTTGATTTGAACGTCGGCCATCAGCGCTTTTCTCCGCCTTGCTGGTCTTTCGCCTTCTCGTCGCCCGGCAGCACCACGTTCGTCATCCCTTCCCACGGGCTCATGAAGTCGAACGTCCGGAACTCTTGCGTGAGCTTCACCGGTTCATAGACGACCCGTTTCTGCTCGTCGTCATAGCGCACCTCGACGTAGCCCGTCAGCGGAAAATCTTTCCGCATCGGGTGGCCGTCGAAACCGTAGTCGGTGAGAAGCCGGCGCAGATCGGGATGGTTCTCGAAGAAAATTCCGTAGAGATCCCATGTCTCCCGCTCGAACCAATTGGCGACCGAGAAGATCGAGACGACCGACGGGACCGGTGTTTCCTCGTCGGTTTCGACTTTCACGCGCACACGGTGATTTTGCGTAAGACTCAAGAGGTTATAGACGACGTCGAAACGCGCCGGCCGGTCCGGGTAGTCGGCCCCGCACAAATCCACAAGGAGCTGGAACTCGCATTTCGCGTCGTCGCGCAGGAACGTCAGCACCTTGACGATCGCGTCGCGTTTGGCCGTCAGGATCAGCTCGCCGTGCCGAAGCTCGACCTTCGCTATGTCGCCCGGCAATGCGGCCGAGACGTAATCGCCAAGCTCCTTGAGTGCGTTGTCCATGACCTGGTCCGAAAGAGACGAGCGATTGCGCGGCTAGCGCGCGATCGTGCCCGTGCGTCTAATCTTCTTTTGAAGCTGCAGGATTCCGTAGAGCAGCGCCTCGGCCGTGGGCGGGCAGCCGGGCACATAGATATCGACGGGCACAATACGATCGCAACCGCGCACGACCGAATAGGAATAGTGATAATAGCCCCCACCGTTAGCACAGGAGCCCATCGAGATCACCCAGCGCGGCTCGGCCATTTGGTCATAGACCTTGCGCAATGCGGGCGCCATCTTGTTGGTGAGCGTGCCCGCCACGATCATCACATCCGACTGGCGCGGGCTCCCGCGCGGCACGACGCCGAAGCGATCGAGATCGTAGCGGCTCATGTAGGCGTGCATCATCTCGACGGCGCAGCAGGCGAGCCCGAACGTCATCGGCCAGAGCGACCCCGTCCGCGCCCAGTTGACGAGTTTGTCGAACTGCGCCACGACGAAGCCCTTGTCTGTCAGCTCGTCGGTCACCGTCTTGAGGAGTGCGTCCTGCTCCGGCGCGGGGCCAGCGGCGCGTCCCGGAAGGGCGGCAACGCCGTTCGGTTCTACTCCCATTCCAACGCCCCCTTCTTCCACTCATAGACGAAGCCGATCGTCAGCACGGCGAGGAATACCACCATCGACCAAAAACCGAAGACGCCGATTTTCCCAAGCGTCACCGCCCAGGGGAAGAGGAAGGCGACCTCGAGATCGAAAATGATGAAAAGGATGGCGACGAGATAGAAGCGGACGTCGAATTTGCTGCGGGCATCGTCGAAGGCCTCGAAGCCGCACTCATAGGCGGAGAGCTTTTCGGAATCAGGCCGCTGGCTCGCAAGAACATAAGAGGCGAGCAACGCCGCGGAGGCGATTGCCACAGCGATGCCGAGGAAGATCAAGATGGGCAGATATTCCTTGAGTAAATCTTCCATGATCGGTACCTGCGTGGAGCACAGGCAGCGCCCGGCGAGGCCGGTGTCGGGACCGCCATTCTCGTGCCGCTCGGCACCGGCTGGCCATTGGAGGAAACCGGGCTGGCCGCTTGCGGCGCGCGTACTATAAGTATAGGTCGTGACAAAGAAAAGCACAGTTTCTGCCGCGCCGGCCCGTCACCGATCCGCGATCGCCCCGGCCTCGCAACGCCTTCGGCGGCCGCCCGGCCCCTTTGACGCAGTGCCGACTTGATAGCGGAAATAGTGACTTTGAAATGGCGGGAGCGACGGGACTCGAACCCGCGACCTCCGGCGTGACAGGCCGGCGCTCTAACCAACTGAGCTACGCCCCCGCTGATATCGGATTGGGCGCATGCATTTAGACCAGCACCCCTGCGGTGTCAAGCGACGGGCTGCCCACGGACGACGAAGGGGGCAGCCTGCTTCGCGACCGACGATGAATCGAATCCTGCGTAGTGCGCCGCGCGAATGACCGACCCGAGACATAGGTGGACGTTTTGTACCGGACACATGGGTAACACCTTTTTGCGTGCTTTCGCACCCTCGACAACCCGTTCGGCCCGAGGTTGTCGCCTATGTCTTAGGTACGTTCCGTTACCCATGTCTCCGGGCCGGACAGGGCCGGACAGAAGCTGGATGGTGGGCGATGACGGACTCGAACCGCCGACCCTCTCGGTGTAAACGAGATGCTCTACCAACTGAGCTAATCGCCCGCGAGCACGCAACCCCGCCCTGGAAACCTCGTGCGCGAGGCTGCAAAAAAAGCACGAGGCCGGCTGCCCGTTGGAGCAGCCGACCTTGTCACACGTTCGTCGTCTTAGTTGACGGCTTCCTTCAATCCCTTCCCCGCCGCAAATTTCGGGCGCTTGGAGGCGGGAATTTTGATCGGCTCCCCGGTCCGCGGGTTGCGGCCTTGCGATGCAGCGCGCCTCCCGACCGAGAAAGTGCCGAAGCCAACGAGACGCACCTCCTGCATCTTCTTGAGCGACGCGGTGATTGAATCGAACACCGCATCCACGGCCTTGGTGGCGTCGGACTTCGATAAGCCAGTGCTAGCTGCGACAGCAGCGACGAGATCGTTCTTATTCACCTTGAGCCCCCTTCTGGAGTGGAAGGTACAGCACGACTATCAGGACTGTGCACGCACAGACGCGCGCATTTTAGTCTCACCACCACATGCCGTCAATTGGAGAGGGTGGGTTTTTCTCAGGAATTCCGCCATTTTTCGCGGATTCCCGAGTCGCGACTCGGGAATCCGCGTGCCGTCGATCTAGTGCGTGACGATGCCGCCGATCTCGTCCGGCTTCGCCTTTGCGGCGACCGCGCGCAACTCCGCCTCCTCGTCCCACTCGATCGGGACAAGCGGTTTCACGAGCGCCACCCTGAGCACCTCGTCCGCCGTGCTCGCGGGAATGAGATTCATCCCGCGCTTCACGTTGTCCGGAATCTCGGCAAGGTCCTTCTCATTGTCCCGCGGAATGATCACGGTCTTGATGCCGCCGCGAAGCGCTGCGAGCAGCTTCTCCTTGAGCCCGCCGATCGGAAGCACGCGTCCGCGCAACGTGATCTCGCCTGTCATCGCCACGTCGCGCCGCACCGCAATACCGGTGAGCACCGAAACGATCGAGGTCAGCATCGCAACACCCGCCGAAGGGCCGTCCTTGGGTGTTGCCCCTTCGGGCACGTGCACGTGGATGTCGCGCTTCTCGAAGACGGTCGGCTTGATACCGAACTGGGGTGCACGCGCGCGAACGAACGAGGCGGCGGCTTGCACCGATTCCTGCATCACGTCGCCGAGCTTGCCCGTGATCATCATCTTGCCCTTGCCGGGCAGCATGACGGCTTCGATCGAAAGAAGCTCCCCGCCCACTTCGGTCCAAGCAAGGCCCGTCGTGATGCCGACGAGATCCTCGGACTCGACCTCCCCGAAGCGGAAGCGTCGCACGCCGGCGAACTTCTCGAGATTGCGCAAGTTGATCTCGACCTTCTTCACGTCATCCGAGAGGATCTTCTTGATCGCCTTGCGCGCGAGGTTGGCGATTTCACGCTCGAGATTGCGCACGCCCGCTTCGCGCGTGTAGTAGCGGATGAGGTCACGAAGGGCGGTCTCCGAGATCATCCACTCATCCCCTTTGAGGCCGTGGTCCTTCACCTGCTTCGGGATAAGGTGGCGCTGCGCGATGATGACCTTTTCATCCTCGGTGTAGCCCGGGATGCGGATGATCTCCATGCGATCCAGGAGCGGCTGCGGCATCCGCAGCGTGTTCGCGGTCGTAACGAACATGACGTCCGAAAGGTCGTAGTCGACCTCGAGATAATGGTCGTTGAAGGTGTGGTTCTGTTCGGGGTCGAGTACTTCGAGCAATGCCGACGACGGATCGCCGCGCCAATCGGCACCCAGCTTGTCCACCTCGTCGAGGAGGAAAAGCGGGTTCGACGACTTCACCTTCTTCATGCCCTGGATCACCTTGCCGGGCATCGAGCCGATATAAGTCCGGCGATGGCCCCTGATCTCCGCTTCGTCGCGCACGCCGCCGAGCGACATGCGCACGAAATTGCGCCCTGTCGCCCGCGCGATCGAGCGGCCGAGCGAGGTCTTGCCCACGCCGGGCGGACCCACGAGGCAAAGGATCGGGCCCTTGACCTTGTTCATGCGCTGCTGCACCGCAAGGTACTCGACGATGCGTTCCTTCACCTTCTCGAGACCGTAATGATCCTCATTGAGGACCTTCTCGGCGAGCTTCAGGTCGCGCTTGATCTTGGTCGGCTTCTTCCACGGTATTGAGAGCAGCCAGTCGAGATAATTGCGCACGACTGTCGCTTCGGCCGACATCGGGCTCATGGTGCGAAGCTTCTTGAGCTCGGTCAGGGCCTTCTCGCGCGCCTCCTTCGAGAACTTCGTCTTCTTGATGCGCTCCTCGATCTCGGAGGCCTCGTCGCGCCCTTCCTCGATCTCGCCAAGCTCCTTCTGGATCGCCTTCAATTGCTCGTTGAGATAATATTCGCGCTGGGTCTTCTCCATCTGGCGCTTGACCCGATTGCGGATACGCTTCTCGACCTGGAGCACACCGATCTCGCCCTCCATGAAGGCGTAGATTTTCTCGAGGCGTGCGACGACAGTCGGCGCCTCCAACAGCTCCTGCTTCTCGGGAATCTTGAGCGAGAGATGCGAAGCCACCGTGTCCGCGAGCTTGCTCGGGGTATCAATCTGGTTGATCGAAACCAGCACTTCGGGCGGGATCTTCCGGTTGAGCTTGATGTACTGCTCGAACTGCGCCACGACGGAGCGAGACAATGCCTCGATCTCCTTGTTGTCCCCGTCTTCCTCGGGGATCACCTCGGCGTAGCACTGGAAGAACTCAGGGTTATCGGTGAAGCGTACGATCTTCGCGCGCTGCGTGCCCTCGACCAGGACTTTGACGGTCTGATCGGGCAGCTTGAGGAGCTGCAGCACTGTGCCGACCGTGCCGACTGAGAATATATCAGCCGTCGTCGGATCGTTCTGGGACGCGTTCTTTTGGGCGACAAGCAGGATTTGCTTGTCCTCCTTCATGACGTCTTCGAGGGCGCGCACGGATTTCTCGCGGCCCACGAAAAGCGGCACGATCATATGGGGAAACACGACGATATCCCGGAGCGGAAGGACCGGGAATACAGTACCACGCTGAAGTTCCAACATCCTACCTCGCGGCCGGCCGAAAGGCCGGCTTTAAACATACGTTATCCCCGCAGGCCCAATTCGGCCGCCCCATTAGGTGGCATCGCATCGTCGAATGATCAAGTAGAGGCAGGAGGTACCTGCCCATAGGGGGGTGCGTTCGGCGCTTGGAGGCGGGCCGAGGGGTGCCAGGCGCCGCGGCGTCCGGCTCAGGCGCTCGTGCCGACGTCGCTTTGCCGGTCGGCGTAGATGTGGAGCGGTTTTGCACGTCCGTCGACCACCTCGCGGTTGATGATGATCTCCTCGACGCCGTCCAGACTCGGCAAATCGAACATGGTATCGAGCAGGATGCCCTCCATGATGGAGCGCAAGCCGCGCGCGCCGGTCTTGCGCAGGATCGCCTTCTTCGCAATCGAACGCATGGCGTCCTCGGTGAAACCGAGTTTGACCCCTTCCATCTCGAAGAGGCGCTGGTACTGCTTGACGAGCGCATTTTTCGGCTTGACGAGAATTTCGACGAGCGCGTCTTCATCGAGATCGTCGAGCGTCGCCACGACGGGCAGGCGCCCGATGAATTCGGGAATGAGCCCAAACTTGAGAAGGTCCTCGGGCTCCACGTCGCGCAGCATCTCGCCGGTCTGGCGCTCCTCCGGCCCGCGCACGTCGGCGCCGAACCCGATCGAGGAGCCGCGCTGGCGTTGGGCGATGATCTTTTCGAGACCCGCAAAGGCACCCCCGCAGATGAAGAGGATGTTGGTCGTGTCGACCTGGAGGAATTCCTGTTGCGGGTGCTTGCGCCCACCTTGAGGCGGCACACTCGCGACCGTGCCCTCCATGATCTTCAGAAGCGCCTGCTGCACGCCCTCGCCGGACACATCGCGCGTGATCGACGGGTTGTCCGACTTGCGGCTGATCTTGTCGACCTCGTCGATATAGACGATGCCGCGCTGCGCGCGCTCGACATTGTAATCGGCGGCCTGGAGCAGCTTTAGGATGATGTTCTCGACGTCCTCACCCACGTAGCCCGCTTCCGTCAGCGTCGTCGCATCCGCCATCGTGAACGGCACGTCGATGATGCGCGCGAGCGTCTGGGCGAGCAGCGTCTTGCCCGATCCCGTGGGACCGACCAGGAGGATGTTCGACTTCGCCAGCTCGACGTCGTTGTTCTTGGCACCGTGAGCGAGGCGCTTGTAGTGATTGTGGACGGCGACCGAGAGCACCTTCTTCGCGTGGGTCTGGCCGATCACGTAGTCGTCCAGGACAAGGCGGATGTCGCGTGGGCTCGGCACGCCGTCGCGCGAACGCACCAGCGTCGTCTTGTGCTCCTCGCGGATGATGTCCATGCACAGTTCGACGCATTCGTCGCAGATGAACACAGTCGGACCCGCGATGAGCTTGCGCACCTCGTGCTGACTCTTTCCGCAGAAAGAGCAGTACAAGGTATTCTTGGAATCGCCACCCGAAGATTTGTTCATACCCACACCGTCGAGAGAGGCACTGCCCGTCCACAGCTACCTTATGTTAACGAGCGGCGCCAGAAGGGACAATGGCTAAAAAGGCCGACTCCCGACCGGTCGGCTTCAGAAAAGGCCATCGGACGTCAGTTTTTGGCCTTGAACCGTGCCCGCCACGAGGTTCAGTCTCGCCCGCGACTGCTCAACATTCGGTTAATCGGGGGCCGTCGGGGGTGGGGCAAAAGAGTTAAGCCTTGACGGTCGCGTCCGCGTCCGCCGGCACAGGCCGGCTTACCACCACCTGGTCCACAATGCCGAAATCCCGTGCCTCGTTGGGCGAAAGGAACTTGTCGCGCTCGACCGCCTGTTCGATCACTTCGATCGGCTGACCGGTGTGCTTGACATAGATTTGATTGAGCCGGGTCCTGAGGTTGAGGATTTCGCGCGCCTGGATTTCGATGTCGCTCGCCTGACCCTGCGCCCCGCCGGACGGCTGATGGATCATGATCCGCGCGTTGGGGAGAGCGTAGCGTTTGCCCTTCGTTCCGGCGGCAAGGAGGAGCGAGCCCATGCTCGCCGCTTGGCCGACACAGACGGTCATGATGTCGGGCCGCACGTACTGCATGGTGTCGTAGATCGCGAGCCCCGAGGTTACGACCCCACCCGGTGAGTTGACATAGAAGGCGATATCCTTGCTCGGATTTTCCGATTCGAGGAACAAAAGCTGCGCGCAAATGAGACTCGCGACCGCATCGTTCACCGGTCCCGTCAGGAAAATGATTCGCTCCTTCAGAAGCCGGGAATAAATGTCATAGGAGCGCTCGCCCCGGCTGGTTTGCTCGACCACCATGGGGATCAAGTAGTTCGCTTGGGTATCCATCTTGTCAGCCATCGAACGTCCATTCCTTCCTTGAGCCGCGAACTTGCCTTGATCCGCGAACTTGCCGGCGCAACCCCGTCGAACCTCAGTCCGTTTTCGCTTTGGCGGGCTTCTTGCCCTCGGTTTTCTTCCGTGCCGGGGCCTTCTTCGCACCTTTCGCCTCGGCCTTGACGTCGCCCTTCGCTTCGTCGTCCGGCTCGGCAAGGAGCTCGGCAATCGGAATCCGCCGCTCCTTCGGCTTCGCAAGCTCGACGATGAAGTCTACCACCTTGCCTTCGAAGATCGGCGCACGAAGCTGCGCCACCGCCTCAGGCGAGGTTTTGAAGTACTCGAGCACCTTGCGCTCCTGGCCGGGGTTGCGACGCGCCTCCTCGATCATCGCGCGGTTCACCTCCTCGGGCGCCACGGTTATATTGTGTCGCTGACCGACTTCGGAAAGGAGGAGCCCCAAACGCACGCGCCGCTCGGCGATCGCGCGATATTCGGTCTTGAGCTCGTCGTCGCTCTTCGCGGCGTCCTCGGGATCGAGCTGGCCGCCCTTGCGGCTCTCCTCGATCTGACGCCAAATCTGCTCGAACTCGAGTTCCACCATGCCGGCCGGTACCAGAAAATCGTGCGCGGCGGCGAGCGCGTCAAGGAGGGCGCGCTTGAGGCGCTGCTTCGAGACATCGGCATATTCGCGCTCGATCCGCTCACGCACCGTCTTGCGCAGCGCCTCGAGGTTCTCGAGCCCCATATCCTTGGCCAGCCGCTCGTCGATCGCCGTGGCGACGGCAGTCCGCACTTCCTTGACGGCGACCTCGAATTTGGCCGCCTTGCCGGCAAGCTCCTTGACGGGGTAATCCGCGGGAAAGGTCACATCGACCGTTGGGGCCGCACCGGCGGCTAGGCCCAAGAGCTGTTCTTCGAAACCGGGAATGAATTGGTTGGCGCCGAGCTCGAGGAAATAACCCTCGGCTGACCCGCCGGCAAATTCCTTGCCGTCGATCGAGCCTTTGAAGTCGATCACCACCACGTCGCCCTTCCCGGCCTTGTGGCCGTCGGGCGCCGGCTCGTTCCGCTTTTGCTGCTTGGCAAGGCGGTCGAGGGCGTCGTCGACATCCTTGTCCGCGATGTCTGCCACCAAACGCTCGAGCGTCAGGGTGGTGAAGTCCATCGGCTCGATCTTGGGCAGCACCTCGATCGCCATCTTGTATTCGAGGTCGGTGCCCTTCTCGAACGACGTCACCTCGATTTTGGGCCGCAACGCCGGTTTCAAGCCGTGGTCGGTGATCGCGCGCTCGGAGCTGTCGGAGATCGCACGCTCCACGACCTCCCCGAGGACGGAATCGCCGTATCGTGTCTTCAGGACCGAAAGCGGCACCTTGCCCGGCCGAAAGCCCGGAATGCGCACCTGGCGCGCGAGTTCGCCGAGGCGGCGATCGATCTTGTCCTCGATGTCCTTCGCTGAAAGCACGACCTTGAATTCATGCTTGAGGCCATCAACCGCGGTTTGCGTTACTTCCATAAATTGTCTCGACAGTTCGTGAATTTGAACAACCCGACCGCGGACGTCCGCCGCCGTTGACCATTCGGCCGGCACTCGGCATACACCCCGCGTGCCATTGAAAACAGCGCCCTCTCCAGCGCCTGGTGCGGGCGGAGGGACTTGAACCCCCACGACCTCGCGGCCACCAGGACCTAAACCTGGCGCGTCTACCAATTTCGCCACGCCCGCGAACTGTCACATCGTTTACTATCCAATATCTTAACGAATATACTTTACCTAGATACTTAATATTGCCGGTGGGGGACGCGTTACGAAAAAACGACGAAAACAAGCCATTTTTTGGGGCTGCTCCCCCACATAATTGCTCCCCCAATCTCCGACCACACCAGGTCTGACCTGGATGCCACTGCCCGTTCCCCGACACCATAAGGTCTAGCCTAACTGCGAGCGAGCGAAGGCATGTACACCTTATGCTTATCGTTCTCAAGCCCCAGGGTGCCGGTTAAGCTAGAAAGTACGTCTTACGCACCAGGTAGGCCTAAATAGATAGTCCTTGCCTACATTCCTTCCGTGATTTGCATGATCGTGTGGATGAGGGCACGACCACGCGGGGTCAGCGTATACTCACTCTGTCTCAAGTCCATTGCACTCTTGCGAAAGGCTACGAGGCCGAGGCCGGGCCCTAGGCGACGGTCGAAGTCACCTAGGTCTAGAAGATGGCGGCTCATCGTCGCCAGCCTCGCCCCGCTAATCTGCGTCAAGCGCTTCACGCTGGCACCCTCGTTGAGGGCCACCAGCAAGAACGCCTGCGCCACCTGTATCGGCATCGTGGGATAATATTGTTGAAAGGTTGCGAGGATGGCAGCAATCCTGCTGATACGCCACCGCTCCTCGTCAGTTAACGTAGTTCCTGCAGTTACTTTGCTCATAAACCCTCTCAAGTGAGAACTACTGCACTCTGTTCCCCCAGGCCATCTTAGGCGGGGGACCGCTCATTCACGTCGGCTGAAAGCTCGGGCACTCGCGCGCGCTCCATGTGCCGCTGAATTCTGTGTCTACTTCCTAAGCATGCTATAAAATATTTACACAGCAAGACAATAAAACAGGCCCGGATAAACGGGACCTAAACCTGGCGCGTCTACCAATTTCGCCACGCCCGCGGCGGAAGGAGCTATCGCTACCTGCTATCGCTGGAAGCGTCAATGTCGGAGACGCAGGGCCGTTCTATTAAGCCCTCGGCCGGCAGGGTTCAAGGGGAACCCGCATCCGGAGAGGGCTATCAAGTCCCCTCGCCGGCAACAAGAACTATCGCCGGTATTCGACAGGAAATAGCACCCGACGCCCGCTAATCAAGCGACCGCGGAAGGGCCGAGGACCTGGCGGGGTATCAATTGCGTGACTTCGGCACCGCGGGCACCGGCGCCCGGCGTCGCGCAAGGAGCGCTCCCGCCGCGGCATCGAGGATCGCATCCGTATCGAGACCGTATTTGCGGTAGAGGTCTGGAATGTCCCCCGATTGCCCGAAATGTTCGACGCCAAGCGGTGCTGCCTTGTGCCCGTGGACCGCCCCGAGCCAGGAGAGCGTTGCCGGGTGGCCGTCGAGCACCGTCACCAATGCCGCGTCCGGCGCCAGCACGGAGAGCAGCCGCTCGACATGGGACATGGCCTGCCCCTCGCCCGCCTCTCGCGCCCGGCGCGCCGCCATCCATTCGGCGTTGAGGCGGTCGGCCGAGGTTACCGCGAGGAGGCCCGCACCGGGCACGTCCTCGATCGACTGCTCCCATGCCGCGAGTGCTTCGGGTGCTACGGCACCGGTATAGACGATCGCGAGTTCGGCCCCCGGGCGCGGCGGCTTGAGCCAGTAGCCGCCCGCGATGATCTCCGCGCGCAAGGCATCGTCGATCCGCCGGTCGACCTGGCCGATCGCGCGCGTCGAAAGGCGCAGGTAGACCGATCCCCCCTCGGAATCGCGCAGCCAGGAAAATGCCGGATGCACGTCGTGGCCCGGATGGTCCTTGCTCCGCTGCATATAGTCGAATGCCCAGGCCATGACCGTCGCGAGCTCGTCGGC
>DATDHA010000395.1:0-1568 GCA_036521815.1 Alphaproteobacteria bacterium
AAAGTAGAAGACGCCGCCATGATAGCCGCCCTCGAATACCAAAACCTTGGGGCGGCCGGTGATCGCGACAGCCGCGCTGACTGCCATCAGATTGGCCTCGGTGCCGGAATTCGTAAAGCGCACCAGATCGATCGACGGGAAGCGGGCGCAGATCGCCGCGGCGAACCGTGCTTCGGTCGCGTTGTGCGCCCCGAAGTTTAAGCCGCCTTCGAGGGCTTCCGTGATTGCCCTAAGGATCGCCGGGTGCGAATGACCAAATATTCCGGCGGTGAACTCGTTGAGGAAATCGACATATTCGTGCCCGTCGAGATCCCACAGCCGTGCCCCCTCGCCGCGCACCATGGTCAACGGAAACGGGTCGACATGGATCGCCGAGCGGGTATTGCCGCCCGGCATCGCCTCGCACGCCTCACGATGCTGCGCGAGGCTCTTCGGGTTGCGCGCCCGGTAAAGCTCTTCCGCCTCGGCGAGCGCTCCGCGGATGTCGATATTGGTGGGATGAGTCGGGGTCATCCGCCTTCAGCCGGGATAGGCGCGCCGGCCGTGATCGCGCATCCACAAGCGGACCAGGTGCCGCTTGCGCTCGGGTTCAGGGTAATCGACAAACGCTGTACGGCTGTGCCCCAATGCGCGGTTGTCGACAAACTGCATTTGCCCGGGCTCGAGGTCGAAATCGACCGAAAACCCGTCATCCTCGAAGACTTCGAGCATAGCTGCGATCGCGGCCGCTCCTTCCTCGTCGACCGGTTCGCCCTTCATCGCATAACCGCTGTTGATTTGATGCACGCTGAATCGCGCCTTTAATTCTCCCGAGTTTTCGAAGGCCGGGGCAGCAAAGATCGGGCTCTCGCCCGGGTGAAATTCGCGCTGCCGATCGAACCAGAAGGGCTGATAAAGCCGCGGCAGTTCGTTCGGATGCCTCGTGAGCAAGGCATTATTGGCGGCATGAAAGCTGAGCACGCGGCTGTGCCCGCCGCTCACCGCCTGGCGCAAACAAAGCAGGCCGACATAGTCGGGCGGGGTGTTGTTGTAGGCGTTGTCGTTGTGAAAGCGGATCTCGATATTGGTCTTGTCTGGCCGAACTCCCGAGCCGGGAAGCGCCTCTTGCCCGGTGTCGAGAACATCGTAGATCAGCGTGCCGTCGAGCTTTTGCGCCACCGGGCGCGAGATCATGCTCGACAAGATCCAATAGATCGCCGTCGCCTCACCAGCGTCCATCTCGGCGACGGACAGGCCGTCGACGATCGCGAAGCGCACACCGCGGTCGAGAATATGCCGCACCCGAGCCATCTGCTCGCGGCAGGCCGGCATCGCGAAATCCTCGGGACGCAGCACTACCGTCGGCAGCGGAAACGCTCGCAGCTCATCGACCGCGCGGCGGATCTCGTCGTGGCACGCGACCGAAAGTTCGACCCGGTAAGCCTCGGGTTGGACATTGCACCCGACCCAGGCGCTCGCGGCGTTGATAGGGGTCATGTCCATCACTTGCTCCCTCCGAGAGCGCTCGCTCGGGGTCTCACGATATCATACTAATTGTCCGGAGCCTTGCCGAAGAAGCCGACCTAGAC
>DATDHA010000396.1:0-3265 GCA_036521815.1 Alphaproteobacteria bacterium
GGAGGCCGGGTCGTAAGGCTCGCGTAGGATACCGATGGCGCGACGCCAGCTACGCAGCATCAACATCTGGCCGGGCTTCGTCGATGCGCTGACGAGCCTCGTGCTCGCATTCATCTTCGTCCTCCTTATTTTCGTCGTCGCGCAATTTACGCTCTCGGAGGTGTTGACCGGCCGCGACGAAGCCCTGAAGCGCCTCAATCGCCAGGTCGCGGAGCTAGCGGAAATGCTCAACCTGGAGCGAAAGGCGAACGCGGACTTGCGCATTTCCGTGGCGCAGCTTTCGGCCGAGCTGCAAAGCTCGACCTTGAAGCGCGACACGCTTGCGAGCCGCCTTTCCGAGCTATCGACCGAGCGTGATAAGCTGAGCGAGCAGCTTGCGAGTGCCAACGGCCGCGCCGACAGTGCAGCCCAGGAAGCCGACAAAGCCAAGGACGAGCGCGACGCGGCACTCCAGTCGATCGAGAGCGACAAGGCGGAACTCGACAAAGAAAAGAAATTGAGCGCCGAGGCGCTGCAACAGGTCGAGCTCCTGAATCGCCAGATTGCAGCCTTGCGCGACCAACTCGCCGCGATCGAAGCGGCACTCGAAGCCTCCGAAGCGGCAAACAAGCAGAAGGACGTGCAGATCGCCGATCTCGGCACGCGCCTCAATGCAGCGCTCGCCAGCAAGGTCGAGGAGCTTGCCCGCTATCGCTCCGAATTCTTCGGCCGGCTGCGCGAAATTCTTGGCAATCGACAGGACATCCGCATCGTGGGCGACCGCTTCGTCTTCCAGTCGGAGGTGCTGTTCCCGACTGCCTCCGCGGAACTCAACCCGCAGGGCGAGGAGACCCTTCGCCGCCTTGCGAGAACTCTCAAGGAGATCGCACCCAATATCCCATCCCAGCTCAACTGGATCCTCGAAGTGGACGGCTACACCGACAAGCGGCCGATCACGACGGCGCGTTTTCCGTCGAATTGGGAGCTCTCCACCGCGCGCGCGACGGCGGTCGTGAAATTCCTCGCCGCCAACGGCATATCGCCCGAGCATCTTTCCGCAGCCGGGTTCGGCGAGTTCCAGCCGATCGATCCGGCCGAGAACGAGGCAGCCTTCGCCAAAAATCGGCGCATCGAATTCAAGCTCACCCAGCGCTGAGGCGCTTCCCTATTGGGCCGCTGCCGCTCCGACGCCGAGCTGGCGCTCATCGAATTGGAGTGCCGCAAGTCGCGCATAAAGCCCGCCCGCGCGCATGAGTTCGCCGTGGCTTCCTTCGGCGATGATACGTCCGCTTTCCATCACCGCAATGCGGTCGCATTTCAGCACCGTGGCAAGGCGATGCGCGATGACAAGCGTCGTGCGCCCGGTCATGAGTCGCTCAAGTGCGGACTGAACCAGCCGCTCGCTCTCGGCATCAAGGGCACTCGTCGCCTCGTCGAGCAGCAGCAACGTCGGATTGCGCAGGATCGCGCGCGCGATCGCGATGCGCTGGCGTTGCCCACCGGAAAGACGCACGCCACGCTCGCCGAGATGACTAGCGAAACCTTCCGGCAAGCCGTCGAGGAAATCGCTCGCCGCCGCCGACACGGCTGCGGCACGGACGTCGGCATCGCTCGCCCCAGGGCGTCCGTAGCGGATGTTCTCCCAGGCGTCCGCGGCGAAGATCACGGGGTCCTGGGGTACCACGCCGATCCGGGCGCGCACCGCCGCCGGTTCCGTCCGCGCAAGCTCGATGCCGTCGAGCAGCAGCCTGCCCGACTGCGGATCGTAAAAGCGCAGGAGCAGTTGGAACACGGTCGTCTTGCCGGCACCCGATGGACCCACAAGTGCGACTTTCTCGCCGGGCGCGACGCGGAGGGTGAAGCCCTCGAGTGCTGCGCGATCGGGGCGCGAAGGATAATGGAAGACGACGTTCTCGAACGCCACCTCGCCCCGGGCGGGTGCGGGCAGCGCCACAGGTGTCGCGGGTGCGGTGATCTCGGATTTCGCCTCGAGCAGTTCGACCAGCCGCTCGGTCGCACCCGCGGCCCGCTGCAGTTCGGTCATGAACTCGCTGATCGTACCGACCGAGGCGGCAACGAGGACGGCGTAGAACACGAAGGCGGAAAGCTCCCCGCTCGTGATGCGGCCCGCGAGCATATCGTGGCCGCCGACCCAAAGAATGGTGCCCACGGCCGCAAAGGTCAGGGTGATGACAAGGCCGACAAGGAACGAGCGCACGCCGATACGCCGTGCCGCGGTCGCGAACGCGTCTTCGACGCGCGCGCCGAAGCGCGCCCGATCGAGCGGCTCATGGCCGAATGCCTGCACAGTGCGGATTGCGTTCAGCGACTCCTCGGCATAGGCGCTCACTTCGCCGAGACCATCCTGATTGAGCCGCGAGAGCCGGCGCACGCGCCGACCGAGCAGCAGGATTGGAACCACCACGAGGGGAACCACGAGCAGAACGAGGCCCGTGAGTTTCGGGCTCGTCACCACCATCATGACGAGGCCGCCAATCAGCATCAGCATGTTCCGAAGCGCCATCGAAGCCGAAGCGCCCACGACCGCTTGGATCAGCGTCGTGTCCGTGGTGAGGCGCGATATCACTTCGCCGGTGCGGGTGACCTCGAAAAAGCTCGGGTGGAGGGTCAGGACATGATCGTAGACGGCGCGGCGGACGTCGGCCGCCACGCGCTCGCCGATCCAAGTCACGAAATAGGAGCGGCAGTATGTCGCGACACCCATCAGCGTGGTGACGACGAAGAGAAGGCCGAGTGCTCGGTCGAGGAGTGCGCCGTTGCCGCTCGCGAAACCGCTGTCGATGAGCCAGCGCAGGCCCGAGCCGAAGAGAAGAACCGTTCCCGCCGCGACCAGGAGTGCCACCGCCGCAATCGCGAACTGCAGCCGATAGGGGCGAAGAAATGGCAGGAGTCGGCGCAAATAGCGCAGATTGCGACTCCTCGGCCGCTCCGTGCTCGGTCGGCCGGCAAGCTTTCCGAGTGAAGCCTGTTCGCCCGATTGCTCAGTCTTCGACGTCACGCTTCCTCGCTTCCTCGCATCCTCGATTCCCCGCATCCTCTACTCCGGGGGCTTCGTCATTGCCGGGCTCGGCCCGCCATGACCCAAGCGGGCGCGAGCCTAAAACAAGTATCGCCATTATGCGACCGGCAATCGCGGGATGCCCGCCAAGGCGATGGGTGCCGCAGAGGTGGCGACCTATGGCCTTGCAATGGCGGCCTCCCTTGGCTATAACGCGCCCTCCCAAACCGGAGCTGCGCCATGAAGAAGGAAATTCATCCGGACTAC
>DATDHA010000397.1:0-4878 GCA_036521815.1 Alphaproteobacteria bacterium
GACTCAACCTGCGCCGGCTTCGCCAGGCGATGCCATGTGAGATGTGCTCGCGGGCCGCTCCGGGATCGTCGTGACACCCGCCATCGCGAGGCCCAATCCCGCGAGAATTGCCGCGATCGCCACGCTCCGCCAGACCGGTGCGGCGCGCGCATCGCGATCTTCCGGCATATTTGCGCTCTTTCGTCCACTCAACATCGCCCGCGCGAGATTTTCACGCAGCAGAATGCTTTCGGCCAAGACGCCGAGAACGTGGAATCCGGCGAGGTAGAGGATCGCGGTGCCGAGAAATTGGTGAATGGCGCCGATCGGCGCGATCGCGGCAATCGGGATCAACGCCGTGATTGGACCAGTGCCGCCCGTCTTGCCTTGCGCCATCAAGCCGGTCACGACGGTGAGCGCCAGGGTCGCGAGCATCGCCATGATCATCCAGCCGCCGATTGGGTTATGGCCCGACGCGCGCGAGGGCGAGAGGTGGAGCAGGCTTCGCGCATGGTCTTTGACGGCATCCCAGCCGCGCACGAAGGTGCGAAAGCGCGCATACTCGCCGCCCGCAATCCCCCATGCGAGGCGAAAGAGGATGAGGAGAACGATCGCGTAGCCGCAGATCACGTGCAGCAGGAATTGAAACCCGTAAGGCCGGCCGGCACTCGTGAAATATGCGGCGAGCACGAGGAACACGAGCGCCCAATGGAAGAGCCGCGTCGGCAAATCCCAAACTTCGACCCATCGCGAATTGAGCGATTGCATTTCCGTCCTCCGCGTGTCCCCGGGAATATCGCCATTGGCCCCGGGGCCGCTGCAGTATCGAACCGCAGTATCTAACCGCAGGATGAACCGCGCGTGAACCGAAAGGGCGGGCATACTTGCCAACAACGCATGTCAGTCGCGCTCCGGGGGCATCATCGCCCGGTAAAAAGGCAAAATCGATGCGATCGCCGATGCGGGCCGCGACGCGCGGTTCGACGCAAGCCTTGGCGCAAGCCTTGGCTAAAGCCTCACATACTCGTAGTCGACCGGCAGGTTGTTGACGCCGCGCTCGGGAGGTGCGACCCAGCTGGCCATCTTGCCGGGCGCCGTCACCGGCTGCATGAGGCTTTTGACGAACACTCGGTCGGCCTCGCTTGGAATCCACGCCGACTGCCCGGCCTCCCACGCGGCTCTCGAAAGCGGATTGCCCGCGGGGTCGAAATGGTGGCCTGCCCAGAGGCCGACGCTGCGGCGAAACCGCTCGCTCGGCAACCTGATCTCGAAATCCACGCCCGCTTTGCGGATGACGCGGTTCCAGCGCTGCACGCCGATGTCGCAATCCTTGAGATATGCTTTGCGCACGATCTCGTTCATCGCGTTGCGCATCGGCACGTCCTCGCTCTCCACACCATCCCCCGCTTTCGGCTTCTCGAGCGCGAAGGCCGAATCGCGGCAGACATGATCCTCGTAGTTCGCCTCGTCCGGCCGGCCCTTGAGGCCGTTCGCGAAATAGCTCGCGGCGTTCGTCGAGATTTCTGAGCCGAAGAGGTCGACCGATGAGGAACACCAGAAATTCACGTAGCGCTGCACGGTCGCCAGATCGATCGCACCTTGGGCGCGGATTTTGTCGGGCTCGACCGCGCCGAGCTCGTTCATCACCTCGAGCGTGCGGCGAATGACGCGCCCGATCCCCGTCTCGCCCACGAACATGTGATGCGCTTCCTCGGTGAGTATGAATTGGCAGGTGCGCGCGAGGGGATCGAAGGCGCTTTCCGCGAGGCTCTTGAGCTGGAATTTGCCGTCGCGGTCGGTGAAGTAGGCGAAGCAAAAGAGGGACATCCAATCCTCGATCGGCTCGTTGAAGGTGCCGAGGATGCGCGGATTGTCCCGATCCCCCGAGTGGCGTTGGAGCAACGCCTCCGCCTCCTCGCGGCCGTCGCGGCCGAAATAGGCGTGGAGGAGATAAACCATCGCCCAGAGATGCCGGCCCTCCTCGACATTCACCTGGAAGAGGTTGCGCAGGTCGTAAAGCGAGGGGCAGGTCTGGCCAAGGCGGCGCTGCTGCTCGACCGATGCGGGCTCGGTGTCGCCTTGCGTCACGATGAGGCGGCGCAGGGTGGCGCGGAATTCGCCGGGGATCTCCTGCCACGCGGGCTGGCCGTAAAAATCGCCGAAGCCGATCTTGCGATCGGGCTGCGGGTCGTTCAGGAAGATGCCCCAGCGGTAATCGGGCATCTTGACCATGCCGTAGCTCGCCCAGCCCTTGGCGTCGACGGAGACGGCGGTGCGCAGGAATACGTCCTTGGCCTGAAAGCCCTCCGGGCCCAGCTCCTTCCACCAGTCGAGGAAGTGCGGCTGCCACGCCTCAAGGGCGCGCTGCAGGCGGCGGTCGTCCGAGAGTTGGACGTTGTTCGGAATCCGCTCGTTGTAGTCGATGGCCATGTGAAGATACTCCTGATTACGGCTCATCTTGCCTTTTGCGACGGGCCTTCGCCCTGGGTCGTTCACGACGGGCCTTCGCCCGCCGCGGCGTGTAGCCCCGAAAAACCAACTCTCCGCGCGAGTGGGGGTCGCAGCGGCTAGAGCGTGACGCGATTTAGTTGATCGACCGTCCCTCCTCACCCAGCTTCGGGTAAGCTCAGCGTTGCTTCGCTAACCCTACGCAACCCTCTCCTCCCGCGTGCGAACGCACGCTCTTGTGCGTGACGCAGAGAGGCGGGCTTCGCCCGCCGGCGGAGGAGAGGGAAGGGTGAGGAGGGTTTCGCGATTCCATTTCATCCGATCACGCTCTAGGCAGCACTGGCGCCGATCAAACCCGGCGCTTGTCGAACTCGCCCCGCTGGCCGGTGCCGTAGCGCTTCAAAGCACCCGTGTCCCCGACCGCGTTCGGGCGCTGGAAAATCCAGTTCTGCCACGCCGACAGCCGGCCGAAGACCTTGCTCTCGATCGTCTCGGGGCCGCCAAAGCGCAAGCTCGCCTCCATCCCACTCAGGGCATCGGGCGAGAAAGCCGCGCGCGCCTCGAGCGTCAGCCGAACCTCGTCCGCCCAATCGATGTCGTCCGGTGCAAAGGTGACGAGGCCCGCTTTCTCCGCCTTGCGCGCATCGAGGCTTTGCCCGATCAACGTGCGCGAAGTGTTGAGCCGCTCCGGCTCGCCGAGAAAGCGGCTCGCAAGGCGGGTTAGACCGTTCGGCATCGGATAGGCGCCGAAATTGAGCTCGGTCAGGCGCACACTCGCGGGCGGGCGGTTATCGCCCTCCAATTGGCCGTCGAGCATGTAGCTGCGGTCGGCGGAGAGTGCCAATTCGAGGAGCGAGCCGGCGAAGCAGCTTCCCGGCTCGATCAAGGTCACGATCGAGCGCGAACTCACGTCAATGCGCTTGAGGACGCGCTTCAGGAAGTGGGTGATCTCGCGCACGAGCCAGTCGCTCTGGTGCGCGAGGAGCGCCTGGTCCATCGCCTCGACGAGCTCGGCATTGCCTTGGCTCTTGAATATCCAGCTGCCGATCTCCTGCTCGTTGGCGCGAAGATGAAGGATCGCGTCGTCGAGCGCCCGCGCGAGTGCCAGCGGCCAGAACGCAGCACCCAGCTCGTGAATTTCGGCGACACTCGCCGGCGGGCCAGCCTCCGGCCCGAGGATCGTGAACTCGGCAGCACGGAGTGTGCGATCGAGCGCGATGCACAGAGTCGGATAGAGAATGCGCTCACCCTCGATCTTGCGACCGAGTGGCGGAAGTTCGATGCCCTTCCCGGTCCGAGGCCGGCCCGAGCGTTCGGCAAGTGCCAATGCGCGCATGCGCGCAACCTCCTCGAGCTTCGAGCGCGGCACCAATTCATCGACCAGACGCCAATCGAGCGCGCGCTTGCCCTTGACCCCTTCTTCGGTCGTGCAGAAGAAATCGGCGCGGTCGCGCCGCACCTTGCGCTTGTCGACGAGACGCGTGAGCCCGCCCGTACCCGGCAGCACCGCAAGCAGGGGTACTTCCGGCAGCGAGACGGACGTGTTGCCGTCATCGGCCATGACGATGTGATCGCACGCGAGCGCAAGCTCGTATCCCCCGCCAGCGCACGGGCCGTTCACGGCGCAGACGAAGCCGAGCACGCCATTCCGGCTCGAATCCTCCATGCCGTTGCGCGTCTCATTGGTGAATTTGCAGAAATTGACCTTCTCGGCGTGGCTCGAAAGGCTCAGCATGCGGATATTCGCACCCGCGCAAAAGATGCGCTCCTTGCCCGAGGTCAGAATCACGGCACCCACGGCAGGGTGCTCGAAGCGTATGCGCTGGAGCGCGTCGTGAAACTCGATATCGACGCCGAGATCGTAGGAATTGAGTTTGAGCTGGTAGCCCGGCTTCAGGCCGCCATCCTCCGCAACGTCCATCGCAAGGATGGCGATCCGCCCCTCGACGGAGAGTTTCCAATGCCTGTAACGCTCCGGATGGGTCTCGAAACTGATCATCGGCGTCATGCTCCCTCGCTTGACGGCACTATAGTGCATATTATATTTCGTACAAGCAATATTTTGCCAAGAGACGTCAGACGCGCTGCCGGGCCGTCCCTCCGGACGCGGTGGCGAGTGTCCGCAGCAAGTCCTCGAAGCTTTGCGCCTCCGTGCGGCCGGCGGTGTCGATCGAGGTATCCGCCCTGCCGTAGAGCGGCTCTCGCTCGGTAAGGATGCGCCGCAGATCCTCCATCGCCTCGTCGCTCCCCGCCATCGGGCGGTAATCGCCCTGGGAGATGACGCGGCTCATGTGCTCCTCCGGCGAGGCCGCAACCCAGATCGTGAAGCACGCATGAAGAAGTAGCTCGTATGTTTGAGGCTCGGAAACAAGGCTGCCGCCCGTCTCGATGACAGCCCGATCGTGGTTTCCGAGCAGGCGCTCGAGACAGCGCTTCTCGAGGCGCCGGTAG
>DATDHA010000398.1:0-4327 GCA_036521815.1 Alphaproteobacteria bacterium
GATATCCTGGCCGCCATGCAAGCGGCCATCTACAAGGAGGGCGGCGACGACCCGGCCAACGAATTCATCATCGGCTCCGGGCGCGATGCACTCCTTTGCCGCTACTATTCCGGACGGCGCAAGCTCGACAAGGACGATCAACTGACCCTCGAGTTCGCCGGTGCGTACCGTCACTATCATTCCTGCCTCATGCGCACGCTGCGCATCGGCAAGCTTCCAGCACGACAGGCGGACATGTACAAAGTCTCGAAGGAGGCGCTACTGGCTTGCGAGGAAGCCCTGAGGCCGGGCAACCGGGTCGGCGACGTCTTCGACGCGCACGCGCGCATCCTCGATGCCGCGGGCTACGGCAAGCATCGCATGAACGCTTGCGGCTATTCGCTCGGCACGACCTTCGCACCAAACTGGATGGATTGGCCGATGTTCTACAAGGACAATCCAGAGATTATCAAACCCGGCATGATTTTCTTCATCCACATGCTCATCCTCGACAGCGACAGCGGCTTTGCCATGACGCTCGGGCGGACGTCCGAAGTGACCCCCGGGGGTGCCAAGGTCCTGAGCAAGGCTTCGCTCGACATGGTCGTGAAGTAAGCCCGAAGATGGGGTCGTGAAGTAAGCCCGAAGATCGGGTCGTGAAGTAAGCCCGAAGATGGGGTCGTGAAGTAAGGCGGAAGACGGGGCCGTGAAGTAAGGCGAAGGGTGGGTCTCGCTGTGATAGGATAACCCATGCCCCATCTCTTCATGCTCATGGCCTTCGCGTCGGTCGTCTTCTTGCTCGGCCTTTTGGTGAGCTGTGCTGCGTGACGGCATTCTCGCGGCCGCGTTGGCGCTCGCGTCGCTCACGCTCGCGGGATGCGACGACACCGTGCACGTGTTCCAGCCGGAGCAGAAGCCACTCCCGCAAGTGATCGCAGAGCACCGGGCCGATCCCGGCGTGATCACCGTAAGCCCTATCCGCGGCCTGCCCGATCCACTCAGCCGGCAACTGGCCGATGCGATGGCGGAAGCCCTTGGCAAGGACAGCCTTCCGGTGGTGGTTGGCGGGGGCAACGGTGCGCGCGTCCTCTATAGCGTGAGCGGCTCGTTCGAGCGACAGGCGCCGGCCGGGGCTGGCGGCGCGAACCCAGGTGCCGGGTACCCACCCACACTGACCTGGGAGGTGCGCGACGAGGAGGGGCGGCTTGTCGGCCGGCACAGCCAAATCCTTGCGCGCGAAAGCGACCCGTTCGAGCCCGATGCGCGCGCCAAGCTCCTCGCCGACGTCGAGGGGGCACCCGCGCGCATGATGGCCAAGGGGATCGAAGGCGATGCGCCGATTCCGAAAAACGATCCCGCGGCCCCGGTGGTCCCGGATCCGGGCTCACGCAGCCTCGTGATTACGCGGATTCAGGGATCTCCCGGCAGATCGGGCGACGCCCAGCTTCGCCAAGCGATCGAATACGCCCTCAAGGTTGCCAACGTGCATCTCGCTCCCGAACGAAGCCCCGGCAGCCTCGCACTCACCTGTGTTGTGAAGGTCGAGGAGGTGCCGGGGGGCATCCAGCACATCAAGGTGACTTGGTCGGTGCTCAAGCCCGACGGCAAGGAACTCGGCCAGGTGAGCCAGGAGAATAATGTGCCCTCGCGCATTCTCGAGCGCGTCTGGGGTGAGATCACGGCGGCGGTTGCGCAAAACGCGGCGGGCGGCATCGCCGCCATCGTCGGCGAGGCCGATCAGGCAAAAGCCGGCGGCTGAACGCCCGCGCCAGATGCCCACGCCGGATGCCCGGGCCGGCCGCCTCTATAGCGATTTCGCGGAGCCCACGGTTTACAGATTTGCGTCAGGTTGTTATAGAAACGCCGCAAATGTGCCGGCGGTTACGATAATGCCCGGCAATCATGCGGGGCATTTCTAGGAGAATATTCTAATGAAGCTCCTGAGCGGCACCGCCAACCGGCCGTTGGCCGAAGGAATCGCCAACTACATCGACGTGCCGATCAGCCAGTACAGCGTGCGTCGGTTTGCGGACAATGAGATCTTCGTCGAAATTCTCGAGAACATGCGGGGGCAAGACGTCTTTCTCATCCAACCGACGTCTTATCCCGCAAACGACCACCTGATGGAGCTGTTGATCTGGCTCGACGCCCTGAAGCGCGCCTCACCGTTGCGCATCACGGCGGTCCTGCCCTATTACGGTTACGCGCGCCAGGATCGCAAGACCGGCCCCCGCACCCCTATCAGCGCCAAGCTCGTGGCGAACCTGATCACCACCGCAGGGGCAAACCGCGTCCTGACCCTCGATCTCCACGCCAACCAGATCCAGGGCTTTTTTGATATCCCGCTCGACAATCTCTATGCCGCCCCCGTGTTTTACAACGATATTCGTAACCACTATAACGGCAATGATCTGGTTATCGTCTCGCCGGACGTGGGCGGGGTGGTACGCGCCCGGGCGATCGCCAAGCCACTTGACGCGGACCTCGCGATCATCGATAAGCGCCGCGAGCGCGCGGGCGAGTCCGAGGTCGTCAATATCATTGGCCACGTAAAGGGCCGGCGATGCATTTTGATCGACGATATCGTCGATTCCGCCGGCACGCTTTGCAATGCCGCTCAGGCGCTGGCCGATGAGGGCGCGACGTGGGTGGCGGCCTATTGCAGCCATGGTGTGCTGTCGGGCCCGGCGACATCGCGCATCGAGGCGTCGCCGCTCGAGGCCGTGGTGATCACGGACAGCATTGAGGCGCGCGACGAGGTCAAGGCCACGCGCAAGATCCGCCAGCTTTCGATCGCACCCCTCCTAGGCGAGGCGATCCGGCGGATCAGCAAGGGCGATTCGGTGTCGAGCCTGTTCAGCGAAGGCGAGGTCGCCAAGCTCTCAGGTGTCGTCTCCGACTGACGCCCGATCGGAATCGAAGGAATTCGGCGCGGGTGGCACCCCTGGAGGCCGCCCGCCGAAAACCCGCTCCGCGTTGGAGCGGGGTAGTTTGGCAAAGGAGAGTAAAATGGCCGACGCACTCGTGTTTCACGCAGAGCGGCGCGAGCGGGCAGGTAAGGGGGCAGCCCGCGCCGCACGGCGCGCAGGGCGTGTCCCTGCCGTCATCTATGGTGCCAAGAAGGAGCCCGCCCTCGTCTCGATCGATCCGGGCGAACTTGTCCCCGAGCTTCGCAAGAGCGCCTTCTTCACGAACCTCTACGACGTCGAGGTCGAGAAAAACAAGCACCGGGTGCTGGTGCGCGACGTCCAGTTCCATCCCGTGACGGACCGGCCGGAGCATGTCGATTTCATGCGCGTCGAGCCGACCACGAAGGTCACCGTCGCAGTACCGGTCGCGTTCGAGAACGAGGGCGCCTCGCCCGGCATCAAGCGCGGTGGTGTGCTGAACATCGTGCGCCACGAGATCGTGGTCGTCTGCTTGGCGACCCAGATCCCCCATGAGATTCGCGTCGATTTGACCGGCCTCGACATCGGCGACAGCGTGCATATCCGCATGATCAAGCTGCCCGAAGGCGTGCGGCCGTCGATCGCGCGCGATTTCACGGTCGCGACCGTGGCGCCGCCGAATACCCAGCAGACCGAGGCCGAAATCGCCGCGACCCCGGCGCCTCCGACCGAAGTCGAGGTCATTACCGCCAAGGAGACCAAGGACAAGGAAAAGGAAGCGAAGGAAGGCGTCGAGGAACCCAAGAAGGGCAAGGCATAACGCGCGGGCCAACCCATGCGCCTCATCGTGGGCCTGGGAAATCCCGGCCCGAAACATGCCGCCAACCGGCACAATGTGGGTTTCATGGCGGTGGACGCAATCGTCCGCCGCCATTCCTTTGGGCCCTACCGCCGCCGTTTCCAGTCGCTCTTTACCGAGGGCGAGGCAGGTGGGGTTCGGCTCATGGCGCAATTGCCGCTGACGTTCATGAACGAATCCGGGCGCGCCGTCGGCGAAGCGATGCGCTACCACAAGCTCGAACCCAAGGACGTGCTCGTCGTCTATGACGAACTCGACCTCGCACCGGGCAAGGTCAAAGTGAGGCTCGGCGGCGGTACGGCGGGTCACAACGGCATCCGCAGCATCGACGCCCATATCGGCCCCGAGTTCTGGCGCCTCAGGATCGGGATCGGGCATCCGGGCGAGCGGCAGCTTGTGCATCCCTATGTCTTGAGCGATTTCTTCAAGGAGGATCGCGCGTGGCTCGAAAAGCTCCTCGATGCCATCGTCGAAGCGTTCCCGCTCCTCGCAGCGGGCGAGGACAGCCGCTTCATGACGAAGCTTGCCTTGCTTACGAAGCCGCCGAAGCCGTCGAAAGACGCGAAGGCCGACTCCGGTAATGCCGACCCCGGTAATGCCG
>DATDHA010000399.1:0-2732 GCA_036521815.1 Alphaproteobacteria bacterium
AAAAGCGATGTGTTCAACTATATTGAACGCTTCTACAATCCGAAGCGCAGGCACTCGACCATCGGATATATGAGCCCTGTGGAGTTCGAGATGCAGGCCGGATTAGCTTAAGCAGGTGTCAACCAAACCGGCAGCAGGCCACTATTTCGAACACCGCGTTTGCAGCTGTGTTCTGGATTTTATCCGCGAACGTACAGGCGGATCAGCCTTGGTCGAGAATTTTGTCCGAAACAAAGCAATCGCACGCCAATATCACACGTGGTTCGAATGGACCGACAAGAACGCGAATAAGTTCTTTGCTTTGTTCGGCCCCGAATTTAGGTCCGCAATGAATGGTCGGGTGAACGATTCTGAGGAGCTGCGATCCTCCGTGCAGTCCTTTTTGGAGGTCGGAAACGAACGTAATCGCCTTGTTCATCAGGATTACGCGACCTTCCCGATGGAGAAGACACTCGATGAGATTTACGCTTTGTACAAGAGCGCACTGCAATTCGTCGAAGTGTTGCCAATAGCGCTACGGGACTATGATGGAGATTAAATTGCCCACAGAGGGTAATTCGACGCTGCTGACTGTTGGTTAAGCGAGGCTGCAAAATGGTAATATATAACCAGTCTTTTGGATATGACCACGCGTGAGTCCGAGCTCCGAATTTCCGCGACCGAGTTCAAGGCGACCTGCCTCGAGCTTCTCGACAGGCTTTCGGCCCGCAAGCTGACGCGGCTTATCATCACCAAGCGCGGGACGGCCGTCGCGATCGTAAGGCCGGTGGATGCAACGACGGACGCCGAGGCCTTGTTCGGATGCCTCAAGGGAGCGGTTCGCGTGCCGCGCGGCTCCGACCTCACTGCACCCGTGCTCGATGAACCGCTTTTCGCGGTGAAGGGACGTATCCACGAATGAGCCCAGACGCGACAGCGCGCTCCCTCGGCGTGCCCGTCGTGACGCGCGACCGGCACATGCTGGCCTATTCCCGCGCGGGCCACGTCACGGCGGTTGCCTGCTGAATCGAAAATAGCCGCACGCGGTCAGGCGGGTGGGCCCACCTCGAGGTGCTTCGCGCGTTCGCTCGCCCGGAGCTTTTTGCTCTCCGATTTGAGCTGGCCGCAAGCGGCGGAGATGTCGCGCCCCCGCGGGGTGCGCACGGGCGCGTGGTAGCCGGCACTCATCACGATGTCGGCGAAGGATTTGATCGCCGCATCGTCCGAGCATTCGTAGGGTGCTCCCGGCCAGGCGTTGAAGGGAATGAGGTTCACTTTCGAAGGAATGCCGCCGATGAGGCGCACCAACTCGCGCGCGTCGCGGCGTGAATCGTTGACGCCTTTGAGCATGACGTACTCGAACGTGATGCGACGGTTGGGATTGAGGGCCGCGTAGTCCCGGCAGGCATCGAGCAATTCCGCAATCGGGTATTTCTTATTGAGCGGGATGATCGCATCGCGCAAATCGTCGCGCACGGCGTGGAGCGACACCGCGAGATTGACGCGAAGCTCCTTGGCGCATCTGCGGATTTGAGGAACGACGCCCGAGGTCGAGAGCGTGATCTTGCGCCGGGAGATCGCGATGCCATTGCCGTCCATCATGATGCGCAGCGCCTTGGCGACGCTGTCGTAATTATAGAGCGGCTCTCCCATGCCCATCATGACGACGTTCGAAATCATGCGCCCGTCTTCCGGCGACGGCCACTCGCCGATCGCGTCCCGCGCGAGCATGAGCTGGCCGACGATTTCGCCCGCGTCGAGATTGCGCACGAGCTTCATGGTGCCGGTGTGGCAAAACTTGCAGGTGAGCGTGCAGCCGACCTGGGAGGAGACGCAAAGGGCCCCCCGATCCGCCTCGGGGATGTGCACGCTTTCGATCAGGTTGCCGTCGTAGAGCTTGACAAGCCACTTGCGCGTCCCATCGGTCGAATGCTGCGCGCGCACGACCTCGGGGCGGGTCAAGACATAGCGTTCGGCAAGTGCGGCGCGGAACGATTTCGCGAGCGTCGTCATGGCGTCGAATTGAACCGCACCTCGATTGTAGATCCAATGCCAGAGTTGGCGCGCGCGAAAGCGCTCGACGCCGAAACTCGCAAGCTCGGTCTCGAGTTCCTCGCGCGAAAGCCCGATCAGGTTCCTTCGCGGCTCGCCTGTGGTCGTATTCTCGATGGCAGCGCTCATCGCCCCATCATATAGGCACCGTGCGGCCCTGGGTAAATGGCGCTGGTCCTACACCATGATCCGATCGGCGGCGGCCGGCCCCACCGGGGTTAGCTCTTCACACCGCAGGCCTTGCTCGCCATCTGGTAAGCCTTCGCGAATCCGTTCAGGGAGTAGCTATCCTTGGTTTTCGTCCCCTTGGCCGTCACGGCTTCGACCACCGCCTCTTTCCCAACCTTGAGGGCTTCGACGACTTTCTCGTCGTCCTTCGACCAGGCCCGCTTGCCCTGGGTATAGAGCTTGAACGTGTCGCGGCCGACGGCGAGATCGACCTCGCTGTCTTTTTTATATTCGTAATCCGCCGCAATGCTCACCACGCCAAAGCTTTTCTGCGCCGGCCAATGGGAGACCAGGATGTTCGTCTCTCCCAGCTTGCCTTGATGGCCCACGCTGTTCTTGGGAAAGCTCGCGACGTAGCAAGTATCGCCCTTGGCGTCCTTGTAGGTGAGCGCCTGCCAATCGCCGAACTCGCCGACCACCTTGGCCTTTTGATCAGATTGTGGGGTGGCCGATTTGTCCGGAGCCTTTGGCGG
>DATDHA010000400.1:0-4720 GCA_036521815.1 Alphaproteobacteria bacterium
GGCATGATGAACGATCATCGTGTGACGGCCAACCTTCTCGCCCTGGCGCCAGATCGCCCAGCGGATCGTCCCTTCGGGCGCATCGACGGCGCGTGCGGGCCTCGGGGCGGCGGCGGCAATGGATGCTAGAAGCAAGCATGCGAGGATGCGGCGCATAGCGGTGCCGAGGCGGTTGCTCATATCGGCGTTCGGGTCGGCATTCCGGCCGCCATCTGGGCCGCAAACGAAGCCGATAGCCGTTGAGCGCCCATCCGTCGCCTCCTTTTTTCAATTCTTGCTCATCCGGGCGCGACGCTAGCGATCCAGCGGGCGGTCGGTCAAGCGCGCCGCGCCGCCCCGGGAGCTTTCCGCACACCCGCCATTCGTTGTAATGTTGGGCCATGAGACGGCAGACGGCCAAACCCGCCCCCAAATTCATCGACCCCTTCGGCAAGCGCCGCCACGACCATCGTGATTGTCAGGTCGCGGCCCTCGATACGGCCGAACGTCTCTGTAGCCTGCGCGGCGCGCGCCTGACCTATCTTCGCCGCCGGGTGCTGGAACTCATCTGGCGCAGCCACGAGCCGGTCGGCGCTTATGCGATCCTCGACGCGCTCGGGGAGGAGGGACGCGGTGCGGCGCCACCCACGGTCTACCGTGCGCTTGAGTTCCTGAGCGAGCAGGGGCTGATCCACCGCATCGAGTCGCGCAATGCCTATGTCGGCTGCGCCGATCCGGAGCACGGCCATACCAGCCAGTTCCTCGTCTGCGGGGGCTGCGGGGCCGCGTCCGAACTCCATGATGCGCGCATTGCCGGCGCCATCGCGGACCGCACGCGGGAAGTCGGCTTTCGCGTGCAACATCTCATCGTCGAAGCGATCGGGCTCTGCCCGAGCTGTGCAGCGCAAATGCCAAACGCCTGAACGCGCATGCCGCCGAGGTTCGACTTGGCTTAGCGGCGTGCCACTCGCGTTTCGTGCGCAAGCCAAAGGGCAAGGGAGAATAGCGTCAGAGCGCCCGCCTGATGTGCCGCCGCTAGAGGTATCGGCACGACCAACAAAAGTGTTGCGATGCCTAGGGCCACCTGGAGGACGACCGCGATAAGCAGAAGGCTTGCGGCAAGGCGGGCGCGAGGGGGAAGTGCTCTGCGCTTGAGCGAGAGCCGAAACGCGACGACGAGCGCGAGGGTCGCGAGTGCGAGGACGCGGTGATCGAATTGGACCGTGGTCCCATTCTCGAAGAAATTCGCTAAAAGCGGCGATCGATCGAAGAGCCCGTCGGGGACGAGCCTGCCATCCATGAGGGGAAAGGTGTTGTAGACGAGCCCGGCGTGGAGCCCCGCCACGAAGGCGCCGGAGATCATTACGAAGAAAATCCACGCAGCGAGCCGTCGAGCACCCCTGGAGGCGTTATTTTCGCCTTGTGCGGGCGGCACCCGATTTTCGCCCTGGCCGGGCGGTACTGGCCAAAGATGGTCGAACGCCAGCCAGAGCATGCAAGCGTAGATGATGAGAGCAAGGCCGAGATGGGCCGCCAAACGGTACGGGCTTACCGAGGTGCGCTCGATAAGGCCGCTCATGACCATGAACCAGCCGAGCGCGCCCTGCATCGCGCCGAGCGCCAAGATCGCCGCAAGATACGAGGCTAATCTGCGGTCGATGCGGCCGCGTATCGCGAAAAAAATGAAGGGCAGAAAGAACACGACTCCGATCGCACGGCCCAAGAGGCGGTGGACGTACTCCCACCAGAAGATCGACTTGAACTCGGCGAGTGTCATGCCGGCGTTCAAAATCTTGTATTGAGGCGTTTGCCTGTAGAGGTCGAACTGCGATTGCCAGTCCGTCGCGTTGAGCGGCGGGATTGCCCCCATGATCGGGTTCCATTCCGTGATCGAAAGGCCGGAGAGCGTGAGCCGCGTAATGCCGCCGATGACAACCATGGCGAACACCAAAGCGCAGCAGCAAAGCAGCCAATAGGCAATATGCCGGGCGGAGTCCGGCGTGCCAGCCGATGTGCGAACGAGGCCGATTTGCGCCATGGGTGGGAGAGTGCCGGCCTTGGGGCGCCCTCGCAAGTGGCTGCGCCAATCGGCCGCGCCATGGGGATGAATCAGGGCGGGGCGGCTAGTGCAGTCTCAACTCGTGGCGGGCGTAGCGGATTTCCTTGGGGTGGACGAGGCCGACATTGCAAATCCGGACCGAGTGGAGCCTGCCTTCGAGGTTGCGTTCCCAATATTCGAGGAACCGGCGCAGTACGGGAAAATCGGGGCCGATATCGAGCTGCTGCCAGATAAAACTCTGCAGCAAGGCGGGGAAATCGGGCAGATGGTAAAGGATTTCCGCCGTCGTCAGGCGGTAGTCCTTGAGAACCAATCCGGGAACGCTCATTGCCTTAGCACCTCGCGCTGCCTTCCACGTGGACCTGCGATCCTCGCTCGCTTCACGGTGCAAGGCGCGGGCCGCGCACCGTACCGTCAATTGTGCAAGAATAGATGCAATGTGCAAATAAAAAGTAAATGGAATCAATACGTTAGCAGCATAGCTCCGCGAGTGCTGCCAAGGTGCCATACAAAATCTGAAACAGCCTCTTGAACACGGTGTTCGGCATCCTTAAATCGGTGGCACTCGAAGGGGGCGAGTGCCAACAATTAGCGCGAAATTGCGCCCTCACCATCCCATGACGGAGGACCAGCCATGAAATTTCGACCATTGCATGACCGCGTGCTCCTGCGCCGCGTCGAGCAGGAGCAGAAGACGGCCGGGGGTATCATCATCCCCGATACGGCGAAGGAAAAACCTCAGGAAGGCGAGATTGTCGCCGTCGGGCCTGGTGCCCGTGACGAGAGCGGCAAGCTCGTCGCCCTCGACGTCAAGGCGGGCGACCGCGTGCTGTTCGGCAAGTGGTCCGGCACCGAGGTGAAGGTCGATGGCGAGGAACTCCTCATCATGAAGGAGTCCGACGTCATGGGTATCATCGAGGGTGCGAGAGCCGGCAAGGCGAAGGCCGCTTAAGGAGGAGAACCCAGTCATGGCAGCGAAGGAAGTAAAATTCAGCGGCGATGCCCGCGCGCGGATGCTGCGCGGCGTCGATATCCTGGCGGATGCCGTCCGGGTCACCCTCGGCCCCAAGGGCCGCAACGTGGTGCTCGATAAATCGTTCGGCGCACCCCGTATCTCGAAGGACGGTGTGACGGTCGCGAAGGAGATCGAGCTTGCCGACAAGTTCGAGAACATGGGTGCGCAGATGCTGCGCGAGGTCGCGAGCAAGACCTCGGACGTAGCGGGCGACGGCACCACGACGGCGACCGTGCTCGCCCAGGCGATCGTGCGTGAAGGCATCAAGGCGGTCACCGCCGGCATGAACCCGATGGACCTCAAGCGCGGCATCGATCTCGCCGTCACCGCGGTTATCGATGACGTGAAGAAGCGTTCGAAGAAGGTCTCGGGCCATTCGGAGATCTCACAGGTCGGCACGATCTCGGCCAATGGCGAGCGCGAGATCGGCGAGATGATCGCCAAGGCGATGCAGAAGGTCGGCAACGAGGGTGTCATCACGGTCGAGGAGGCGAAGAGCCTCGCGACCGAGCTCGAAGTGGTCGAGGGCATGCAGTTCGACCGCGGCTACGTCTCGCCCTATTTCGTGACGAACGCCGACAAGATGGTGTGCGAGCTCGAAAACCCCTACATCCTGCTCCACGAGAAGAAGCTCTCGAACCTTCAGGCCATGCTCCCGCTCCTCGAGTCGGTGGTGCAGTCGGCCCGCCCGCTTCTCGTGATCGCCGAGGACGTCGAGGGCGAAGCGCTCGCGACCCTCGTGGTCAACAAGCTGCGCGGCGGCCTCAAGGTCGCGGCGGTGAAAGCGCCGGGCTTCGGCGATCGCCGCAAGGCGATGCTCGAGGACATCGCGATCCTCACGGGTGGCGAGGTGATCAGCGAGGAGCTTGGCATCAAGCTCGAGAGTGTGACGTTGAGCCAGCTCGGCAAGGCCAAGAAAGTGGTCATCACGAAGGATGAAACCACGATCGTGGACGGCTCGGGCAAGAAGTCGGACATCCAAGGCCGCTGCACGCAAATCCGCGCGCAGATCGAGGAGACCACGTCCGACTACGACCGCGAGAAGCTCCAGGAGCGGCTTGCGAAGCTCGCCGGCGGTGTTGCGGTCATCCGCGTCGGTGGTGCCACCGAGGTTGAGGTGAAGGAGCGCAAGGATCGCGTCGAGGACGCGATGCATGCGACCCGCGCCGCGGTCGAGGAAGGTGTCGTCGTCGGTGGCGGTGTGGCGCTGCTCTATGCATCGAGGGCGCTCTCGAAGCTCGATCACGCCAATGAGGATCAGCGCCACGGCATCGAGATCGTCAAGCGAGCGCTCCAGTCGCCGATCCGTCAGATCGTCGAGAACTCGGGCGCCGATGGCTCGGTCGTCGTCGGCAAGCTCTTGGACGGCAAGGACGCCAACCTCGGCTACGACGCGCAGAACGACAAATACGTCGACATGTTCAAGGCGGGCATCATCGACCCGACCAAGGTCGTGCGCACGGCCCTTCAGGATGGGGCGTCGATCGCGGGCCTCCTGATCACCACGGAAGCGATGGTTGCCGAGAAGCCCGAGAAAAAGGCGACACCGCCAATGCCGGGTGGCGGCATGGGCGACATGGACTTCTAGAGCGTGACGCGATTAAGTTGATCCACCATCCCTCCTCACCCAGCTTCGGGTAAGCTCAGCGTTGCTTCGCTAACCCTAC
>DATDHA010000401.1:0-11231 GCA_036521815.1 Alphaproteobacteria bacterium
ATGATTACACGCATGGTCTTGAAGCCCCAGACGATCGATACCGTGGTTGCGACGAACCTGCACGCCGACATCTTGAGCGACCTCGCGGCCGCACTCGCCGGCAGCCTCGGCATCGCGCCGACGGCGAACCTCAACCCCGAACGGCGGTTCCCGTCGATGTTCGAGCCGATCCATGGATCCGCGTTCGACATTACGGGAAGAGGCATCGCGAATCCGGTCGCCTCGTTCTGGACCGCCGCGATGATGCTTGAGCATCTGGGCGAGAAGAGCGCAGCACTGCGGCTCATGGCCGCCGTCGAGCGCGTGACCGCCGATACCGCACTTCACACACCCGACCTCGGCGGAAACTCGAAGACGAAGGACGTAACGCAGGCGGTGATCGACGCGATCCGCAGTGCCAATGTTTGACTGTGAAACGAAATCCCGGCCGAGCTAGCGCGACGATGCCTGCGGGGTCGGCACATAGCGGTAGTGGCCCGTGATCGTGTAGTCGAAGAGCACATCCTCGATCCTGGCACCCCATCCGATATTGTGGATCATGAGCGGCTTGCCGTCGCGCACACGGTCCGAGACGAGTCCGATATGCGCGTGGCCGTCGGAAAGTCGCCAGGTCACGATATCGCCCGGGTGATAATCCCGCGCATCGGTGGAGACGGCCAGGGATTGGCCATGGCGAGCAAAGAAGACCACGAGGTTCGGCACCCGCCGGTGATCGATGTTCGCATCGGGATGGGACAATCCCCACATCCGCGGATAGGTGGTGAAGGCCTCCTCCATGTCGCGGTGCACGAGGAGCTGCAGGTCGACTCCGGCATGCCGGTAGGCACGCACGACCACGTCGCTGCAAACGCCGCGATAGATCGACACGTCGCCGCCGGGGTAGGCGATGCGCTGGTAGCTCGAGTCATAGAAAAGCGTCGTGCCGACCTGTGCGTACCCACCCTCAAGGACTTTCTGCACGAATGCCGATTGTTCACCCGCGAGGGCCGGCAAAGAGACCAGCAGCAAGAATGCGAAAAGAAGACGCCCCATCGCCGCCAACCCCATTCCTATGAACGCACATCTGCGCGATACCGTAGGCGAGATCATAGGGTTGAACGGTAATGGGGCGATTTCGTGGCTAAGTTGTGCCAGGCGGCTGAAAGTTCCCTTGGGGAAGCGCTGCAATCGCATTGAGGCGCTGCGCGCTTGCCCTCTGCCGCCGGCTGCTACGCCCGCGGGCGCACGGGCTTCAATGGGTATGAGGCCAGCACGATCGAAGTGCTGATGACGCCGAGGCGGAGCAGGCCATCGATGACGGCTTCCAGCTCGGCCATCTTGTAGACCACCACCTTCAGCAGGAAGCATTCCTCGCCGGTCATTCGATAGACCTCGACGATCTCCGGCATCCGGTCGAATGCCTTGAGGCACTGCGCGAGCTCGTAATGTTGGGGGCGCAGGCGAATGATTGCGACGATCTCAGCACCCACCCGCTTCGCGTTGATTCTCGCAGTGTAGCCCTCGATGATCCCGGCTTCTTCGAGCCGCTGAATCCGCGCGGTCACCGCGGGCTGTGAGAGCCCAATGCGTTTGCCAATCTCGGTATTGGTGCATCGGGCATTGGTCTGCAGCGCTTCGAGAATCTTCCAGTCCTTGTGATCGAGCTCCAACCTTTGCTTCATCGGAGATGCTGGCCAATTTCGTGGAAAATGAAGGATTAACGTCGATGACTCATCGATGATGCCCTTCAGCGCAAGTGCGTCAAGGGCTATTCTTTGGTCGTCAACCCTTTCCCACGGAGAATGAGCGAATGGCTGGCATTTCCGACCTCGAACCACAGATGCGGTCGTGGCGGCATCACTTGCACGCCCACCCGGAGACCGGTTTCGAGGAACATCGTACCTCAGCCTTCATCGCCGAGACGCTTCGATCGTTCGGTCTCGAAGTGCAAAGCGGCATCGGCGGCACCGGCGTGGTAGCGACCCTGCGCGCCGGCGGCGGAAACCGCGCCATCGGTCTTAGGGCCGACATGGACGCACTCAATATCCGCGAGGCCGCCGATCATCCTTATGCCTCCCAGACTGCCGGCAAGATGCATGCCTGCGGCCACGACGGACACATGGCGATGCTGCTCGGCGCGGCAAAAATGCTGTCGGAATCGCCAGGCTTCGATGGCATCGTGCATTTCGTCTTCCAACCGGCCGAAGAGCATGGTCGTGGTGCCAAGGCGATGCTGGACGACGGACTGCTCAAGCGATTTCCAATGGAGGAGATCTACGGTGTGCACAACATGCCGGGCCTCCCCTTCGGCTGCTTCGCTACCCGCGCTGGCGGCATTATGGCTTCCGAGGACAATTTCATAATCGAGATCAAGGGGCGCGGCACACACGCAGCACGGCCGCATATGGGCGTTGATCCCATCGTCACGGGGTCGGAGATTGTGCTGGCGTTGCAAACGATAATCGCACGCAATCTCGATCCAATTGAGCAAGGTGTCGTCTCAGTGACGGAATTTCTCACCGACGGCATTCGCAATGCCATTCCCGGCAATGTCACGCTCAAGGGCGATACACGGAGCTATTCGCCCAAAGTTCAGTCGCTGATCGAGGAGCGCATGGGGGCGATCGTCGCCGGCATCTCCGCCGCTCACGGTGTTCAGCATGCCTTCACCTATACCCATGAATTCGAACCGACCGTGAATTGGGCGGACAACGTCGAGCCCGCGGTCCGTGCCGCCACGGCAGTTGTCGGTGCAATCCATGTGGACGGCAATTGCGCTCCACTCCTGGCGTCGGAGGATTTCGGCGCCTTTCTGCGGGTGATCCCCGGCAACTACATGTTCATCGGCAGCGGCATCGAGGGCGAGGTCGGTGGCACGCCGCTGCACAATCCGCGTTACGACTTCAATGACGGGTTGCTGGAGAAGGGTGCGCGGTACTTCGCGACGATCGCGCGCCAGCGCCTCGGCACGGGGAAATAGCCGGGGGCGGCTCATCGAACCGATCATGATCTAAAAGATCGTTCGGAGTGCATCGAGGGTTGCGTCCGGCTGCTCGATCATCATCATGTGCCCCGCTTGCGGCAGGATGACGGTCCTTGCGTTGCGCACGGCACTCGCGAGCGGGATCGCCGCCTTGGGTGCCGTCATCCGGTCCGCGGCCCCGAGCACGAAAAGTGTCGGGCATGAAACGCGCGACGCGGCTTCCGCCGCCGTCTTGTACGCATCGCAGGCGCGGAAATCGTTCGCGAGCACGCCGGCGGCACTTCGCTCCAAGAGGCGTTTGCCGCCACCCAGCATTCAAAGACCCGGTGCGCGATTGCCGCCAAGGTGTGCCGCCTTGCCGTAGCCCCACGACGTGACAAGCTCGAAGGCGAGCGGATCGTTCGCGTCCGCGGCCGCAAGCAGATCGGGGTGCACCGGCATCCTTGCCGCGACGCCGAGAAGTGCGAGGGTGGACACTCGCTCGGGGGCGCGCGCCGCGGCCTCGAGTGCGATCAGCGCACCCATGCTGTGCCCAGCGAGGGCAGCGCGCGCCACTCCAGCGGCCTCGATCAACCGAGCCATCCATTCGGCATAGCCTTCGATCGAGCCGGGCGGCGGCCCCTCCGAGCGGCCATGGCCCGGCAGATCGACAGCGAGGACCGAGCGGCCGTGATGGGCGAAATAGCGCGTTTGGAGCGTCCAGACGGTGTGATCCATGCCGGCGCCATGGACGAAGACGACAGCCGGATTCGCGGGATCGAACGGCCGCCCGCCGGTCGCTGCGAACGCCTTCCGGCCGTCGACCTGCAACTTCACGAAGCTTAGCCCTTCTGGGAGGCGGCGAGCGCCGCCTTGAGGTCGTCGATGAGATCGCCCTGGTCCTCAAGACCGATCGAAAGCCGGATCAGCTCCTCGCCAACGCCGGCCGCGTCGAGGGCGGCTGCGTCCATTTGCTGGTGCGTCGTGCTCGCGGGATGAATGACGAGCGATTTGGCATCCCCCACATTGGCAAGGTGGGAGAAGACCTTGACCGCCTCGATAAATCGCCGGCCCGCCTCCCGCCCACCCTTGATGCCGAAGCTCATGATGGCGCCAGCACCCTTGGGCAGGACCTGACCGGCGAGATTGTGATCGGGATGGTCCGGAAGCTCGGGATAGCGTACCCATTTGACTTCCTTCGCACCGGCAAGATAGTTCGCGACCAAGCGCGCGTTCGCGACGTGGCGTTCCATGCGCAAGGGCAGCGTCTCCACACCTTGAAGCAGATAGAATGCGTTCTGCGGGCTCATGCAGGCACCGAAATCGCGCAGGCCCTCGGCGCGCGCACGCATGACGAAGGCGAACGGGCCGAACTCCTCGGCGAAGTCGAGGCCGTGGTAGCCGGCATAGGGCTCCGTCAAGGTCGGGAACTTCCCCGACGCTTCCCAATCGAATCGCCCGCCGTCGACGACGACCCCTCCGATGGCGACGCCGTGCCCGCCGAGGAACTTCGTGACCGAGTGGATCACGATGTCGCAGCCGAGCTCGATGGGTCGGCAGAGATAGGGTGTTGCGAAGGTATTGTCGATCATGAGCGGCAGGCCGGCCGCATGCGCGACTTCGGCGACCGCGGCTATGTTCATGACTTCGAGGCCGGGGTTGCCGAGCGTCTCGCCGAAGACTAATCGCGTTTCCGGCCGGATCGCCGACTTGAAGGCCGCCGGGTCGCGCGGATCGACGAAGCTCGCCGTGATGCCGAAACGCGGCAGCGTGTGATGGAAGAGGTTGTGGCTGCCGCCATAGATCGAGGAGGAGGACACGATATGCCCGCCCTGCCCCATGAGCGTCGCGACCGCGAGGTGGAGGGCCGCCTGGCCGCTCGCCGTACAGACCGCACCCACCCCATTTTCAAGGGCGGCCATGCGCTCCTCGAGCACGGCGACCGTCGGGTTCGAGATGCGCGAATAGATATGGCCCGCGCGCTCGAGGTTGAAGAGTGCTGCCGCGTGATCGGCATCCTCGAAGACATAGGAGGTCGTCTGGTAGATCGGCACGGCGCGAGCACCCGTCGTCGGATCCGGGCGCTGGCCGGCATGCAGCGAGAGCGTGTCAAATTTGAGATGCTTGGGATCGATCATCGGCTCACCTTGCCGCCTGCCGGGCCGCTTGCCGGCGGCCGCATACCGGCTACCGCGGGCGGCGGACCGCCGACCGGGTCTCTTTTTTGCGCAAGCGAAGACGCCCAGATGCGTTACAAACCCGATGCGTCACAATACAGCAATCGACCCTAGTGTGGTGGATTTGAAGTTCCTATGATTTTGGTGGCATCCGCGTTTAGGAACTTCAAATCCGAATACCACACTAGATACAACATATTACTAGTGTGGCTTTGAATTCGAAATTCGCTCACGGCCCCGCACCCAGATGTGGCGAATTTCGGATTCGCCACACTGGCGGCAATTAGCGCCGCGGCACCCCCGGCCGCGCGTCTCGGGTTCCAGGCGGTTCGGGGACATGGGGTTCGGAGAGGGCAGCCCGACCGGCTGCGCAAAAAAAGGGCCGCATCGAATGCGGCCCTCTGAAATCCCTGGGCTATTGTCGAGTAGCCCCTTTTTATACGACGCCCATCCCTATTCAACTCACCGCTGGCCACGAGACTAGATGTGCCGTCTCGCGGCCGTCAAGAGCGAATTGGCATCGATTCTCTTATACTGTAAAGGTTCTAAAGTATTGATCCTGCTATGTTCTCCAGTCCTGTCGGATACCGCACGCTGTCCTTGTGCTTGCCAGCCAGAATGCCCGTTTCGGCTGCTGGAAAAAGAGGAGCCGCCCGAAGGCGGCTCGAGTTGAACAGGGAGGCGTCAATGAGGGTTCGAAGAGAACCGGGGAGGTTCAATCACCCGAACCAACACGTTCACCTTACTCGCGAAGTGTGAAGCAATGGTTAACGCGGCCGGACGACTCGTCGGCTATTCGCTCCGCCTCAGCCGGATGGTTTCCGTCACGGTTTTGCCGCTCGCATCGATCACGGCAAGGGAGGAAAAGCCCGGACCGTCCGGCTTGAAAAGGCCAACGTCATCGCTCGCACCGACGGTCGCGACGGGCCTGCCGTCCACGACCCAGCGCAAGGGCCGCTCGCCACCGGCGGCCTTGAGCGGGATCGGCGCGAGCCCGCCCTTTTCCTCGGTGATTTCGAGGACCGCGTCCTGGGGTGGAAAGAGGATGCGGAGCGGCGAGGGCGACGTTGCGTCGCCGAGGGTCGCTGGCGTACCGGCCGCCGACAAGTGCCGGAGTGCCACCGGCAGTGCCGCCGGCGAGCGCACGGTCATAACCCCGCGCGGAGGTGCTGGTGCAGCCGCTGCTTCGGCCGGCAAAAGGGCAAACACTTTGAACAGAAGGGGTGCTGCACTGGCGATCCCGTATTTCCCCGGTCGCGGCGCTCCGTCAGGCCGGCCAACCCAAACGCCCACGGTGTAACGCTCGGAATAGCCGATTGCCCAGGCATCGCGGAAGCCATAGGACGTTCCCGTCTTGAATGCGATTCGCCGCGCAGCGCTGTCGGAGGGGAGCTGCACGAAGGCTGCGGGCGGCGCCACGCCTCGGAGGATATCGCTCACATACCAGGCCGACGCCGGTGTGAGCAGCGGCACAGGGGCCACGGCCGGGGTCTCTGGCTGGAGGACGAGCGGGGACACCCGGCCGCCATCGGCAAGCGACGCGTAGAGCATGACGAGATCGCTTAAGCTGATCCCCACGCCACCCAACGCGACCGCAAGGGAAGGCGAAGCGGCGTTCTGATCGAAGCTGAGCTCCGCACCAGCACCCCGCAAGCTCGCCACGAAGCGCTGTGGGCCAAGACGTGAGAGGAGTGCTACCGCCGGGATATTGAGGGAGCGCTGAAGGGCGGTCCGCACCGTGACCGCCCCGTTATATTCGCGATCGAAATTTTGCGGCGCATAGTCGCCGATCCTGAGGGGCGCATCCTCGACGATCGTATCGGGGTGGCAGAGGAGTGCGTCAAAACCCATGCCATAAATGAAGGGCTTGAGGGTCGAACCGGGCGAGCGCTTGGTGCGGACGAGATCGATCTGGCCCGCCGTACCATTGAAATCCGCACTTCCGAGATAAGCGCGCACGCGCCTGCCGTCGTTCTCGACGACGAGGATCGCGGCCGAGGCCTCGTCCTCCAAGGGCTCGCGCCCTACGAGCGCTTCGATGCGGGCTTGGAGCGGTCCGTCGAGGGTCGTGCGGACGGTCGCACCCTGGGCGGCCTTGGCGGCGAATTCGAACGCGAGTTGCGGGGCCGAAAATGGCAATGGTGCTCGGTGCGACGGGATCGCTTCCTGCTTGGCATCCGCCAACGCGGCGCGCGAGAGTGCACCACGTGCGGCGACCAAGCCCAGCACCTTGTCGCGAACGCGCTTTGCGATCTCGGGATGGAGATCGGGCCTCGAACGCTCCGGGGATTGGGGCAAGGACACGAGAAGGGCCGCCTCGCCCGGCGTGAGATGTCTCGGCTCCTTGGCGAAATAGGCGAGCGAGGCCGCGCGCACGCCCTCGAGGTTTCCCCCGAACGGCGCCAGCGTCAAATAGAAGGAAAGTATCTCCGACTTCGAATAATGCCATTCGAGCTGAAGCGCACGGACGATCTCAAAAAGCTTGCCACCGACCGTGCGCGGGTGCGGCTCTAGAAGCCGTGCGGTCTGCATCGTGAGCGTGGAAGCGCCCGAGATGACGCGACCGGCGCCAATCATCTGCCCAGTGGCGCGCAGAAGTGCGAGCGGATCGACTCCCCAATGGTGCGCGAAGCGCTTGTCCTCATATGCCTCGAGGAGGATGAGATAGAGCGGATCGACGTCGGTCGGGCGCGGGCGCAAGCGCCAAGCCTGATCGGGCGTGGTGAACGCACGCAGGATCGCACCGCGTTCGTCGAGTATCACGGTCGATGCGGCCTCATAGCGCTCGAGCCGCGGGGGAAAGATCCTGTCGAGTGCGAGGAGCGCCCCGGCCATGACGAGCACCGCGCCCAGTAGAATGGTAGCCCACCGTGCCGGGTGCCCCGCAAGTGTCATCGTGTCAATCCTGCCCCGTCACCGTGGCGGCGCTGACGGCGGTACGCGCGGAGAGTGCGGGGTGATACATGTCCTCGATCGACGCCGCAGGCAGGACGTACCGGCCGGGTGTCACCGCGCGGACGATGAAGGCAACGCGGTAGACGTCGCTCCCTTCCTGATAGCCGTAACGCTTGTCGGCGAAATTGACCGCCGCAACGAAACGGTCGTCGCGCGCCTCCGCCACGCGAGCCTGGGTCACTTTGAGCCAGCCGAAATCCGTGTCGCCGTCCTTGTTGGCTTGCGGCACGATACTTTCGATCTCCCAGCCGGCCGGCAGAAGATCGACCAGCACGGCGTCGTGCTCGCGATCGTCGAGCGACGACGCCTCCAGCGTGACGACGATGCGGTCGTTCTGCTTGACCGTCGAGGGATCGACGACATTGCCTTGAAGATCGCGGAATTCCCGCGCGATGCGGAAGCCGTTGGACGCAGCGGGCTGTGGTTCGCGCGGAACGCCTTCGAGCGCCACCAGGTTCCAGATTGGCTTCTGGCCGCGATTTACGATCTCGATGCCGCGAGCGAGTTCGGCGGCACTGGGTGCCAAGTGCACGGGCTCGCCGTGCGAAGCTTGGGGCTTGCCGTCGATCTCGACCGAAAGGTCGCCGCCCTGCTTGAGCAGGGTGTGGGCCGCGATCAGCATCCAGGCATCTTCCTGGGTCGTGGTCCAGCCGGCGCGGTAATCGATCTGCGCCAGCCGGTCGAGGAGGCCGGGCAGTGCGCCCTGCTCGCCCGCCTGGCCGGCGGCGGCGGTCAGCGCGGCGAGATCGCGCAGGGGCGAGCCGTAATAGTCCTTGGTTACGTCCCGATCATAGGCGCGGGCCGCAAGCTCGAATGCATGGCTGGCGCGGGCCCGGTCGCCCGCCATGGCAAGGGCGGCACCCACCTGACCGTAGCCGAGTGCCGAATCGATCGCGGCAAGCCCGTTATCGTGGAAATAGCGCAGATCGCCGAGATTGCCTGCGTTCATTTTGGCCAGCACGTAGAACGCATAGGCCCTGACGCGCGCCTGATGCCAGGCTTTCCACGCCGCCAACGCCCTTTGATTTGCCTGGTCGCTGTCGTCGAACTCGTCTTCATCCCTGGTGCGCCCGCTTGCGGTCAGCGTCAACCAGTTCACGCCGCGCGCAAGGGCCGCCTGGGGTACCACGTATCCCGCCTTTTTCGCCTCATAGAGAAAATCGATCGCGAAGACTGAGAGCCAGGGATAGGCATGGTCGCGAGGGCCCCAAAGCCCGAAGTCGCCGGATGGCCGCTGCATGTCGAGGACGCGATAGATGGCCTGTTGCACGCGTTCAGGGATCGCCGTGTCCTGCTTCACGGCACCAGCGGCGGCAACCTCGTTGAAATAGAGAAGCGGGAAGGCCCGGCTCGTCGTCTGTTCGAGACAGCCATAGGGATATCGGTCGAGCTCGCCCAAAAGAGACGGCACATTGAAGCCCCGCCAGGTCGACACCGTGTCGCTCACATGGACCGAGCCGGGCAGATAGTCCGCGGCCATTGCCTGATCGAGCTTGAAGGTTTGGCCCGGTTGGAGCTGAGCGGTGAGATCGAGCGTCACGGGCACTTGAGGTGCGCGCACCGCGATCTGCCATTCATGCGTCACGGCGAAGCCGTTCGGTCCGCTCAGATTGAGCGATATGGTGCCGACGCCGACCTCATTTCCGGAGAGGGGGAATTTGAGGAGCTGGCGCTCCCCGGCCCCGAGCGTGATCGTGCGCTCGCCCGAAGCCGCGAGTGCCACGGCACCCGAGGTGGTGAGACCGAGCTTATAGTCGCCGGCAGCCCCTTCGACGTTATGCAGAAGGACCGCGACCCGGCTTTGGTCGCCAGGTGCCAGGAAGCGCGGCAGTGTCGCGTCGGCCACGACCGGATCGCGCACCGTGAGATGGGCCTCCCCGCTGCCGACCTGATCCTTGTCGAACGCAACCGCCATGAGGCGCAGCTCGCCCTGGAAGTCGGGCACCTCGAAGGCAACCCGCGCGCGACCCTCCTTGTCCGTGACGACCAGACCGGAGAAGAGCGCGACCGTCTTGGTCGGCACCACGGCAAGGGGGGCGCCGCCGACCGAAGCGTCACCGCCCACTCGAATGGTGCCCGCGGCCGCATCCCGCTCGTCGAGCAGATGCGCGTAGTCGTCGCGCATTTCCACGCCGAGCTGGCGCTTGGCGTAATAATAATCGTTGGGCGATGGCGATTCGAACTTGGTGAGCTGGAGGATTCCTTCATCGACCGCGGCGATGGTAAGGCGCGCCGATTGCCCGGCGGCAAGCCCCGTGACGCTAACCGGCACGCTGATCGTCTGGCGAGGTACCACGTGGTCCGGCAGGTCCATCTTCACGGCGAGCGTGCGCGACGAAAGATCGAGCCCGATCCAGCTCAAGCCGACCGCGCGCACGGGTTCGTGGGCCTTGCCCGCAGCGAGCGGGCGGTACGCCGTCGCCATCACATAGGCGCCGGTACCCCAGCTCTCGGAGACCGGAAGCTCGAAAATTGCGCCCTCCGCCGGCACATGCATCTCGTGCGTCTCGATCATCGTGTTGTTCGCGACCGTGATCAGAACGTCGGCCTCGAAGGGCGGTTTGATCGTCAACTTGGCGGTCTCGCCGGCGCGATACTTCTCGCGCTCGGCCACGACGTCGACCTTGTCCGGCGTTTCTGATGCCTCGGGGCCGACATCCCAGTAACCGGAGCGGAACTTGATGCTGCTTACCGCACCCGTCTGTTCATCCTTCATTGTGAGCCGATATGAACCCCAGCCCGCAAGCGGCAGCGCCAGCGTCGTCGGCCGGTCCGCCGCCACGTCGAAGGTCCCGGAGGTGACGAAGACATCGGTATAGACCGGCTCGTAGGCCCAACCGCTTTTGGTTTCGTACCACTGCCAGTGCGCATCCTGGCGGACGAGCTCGAATTTGAGGCCCGAGCGCGCGAGCGGCTTGCCTTTGTCGTCGACCGTTACCACCTCGATCCGCGCATCCTTGCCGACCTCGACCGCCTTGTCGAAGAGCGGGTGGAGGCCGATCCAGAGCGGCTGCGTGCGGACCGGCAGGGTCAGGGTCGCTTGCGTCGTGCGCCCGCCGGGCTCGGAAATCTCGACAGTGATATCGGCATGAAGCGGCAGGCTCGTCTTGGGCAATTCGAGCGGGTCACTTGTCGCCACCGTCTTGCCGTCCGCACCC
>DATDHA010000402.1:0-2515 GCA_036521815.1 Alphaproteobacteria bacterium
GGCGTCCACCGCCTCGTGGATTCGGGCGGCCAGCTTGCGAAATTCAATAAGAGATTCAAAGGGCTAGGACTGAAGTAAGGCACTCCCGCGAAAGTGCAGCGCGAGAACAGGCTGCCGGCAAGGGCGCTATTGGGGCGCCCTTTTTCGTCGTCTCACGCCGGCTCGCGCGCGGTCAAATCGTCCAGTCGGACGATCCGAAGATAAAGCCGCCGGCTCCGCTCAAGGAGCGAGATAAGGCCGTCCGGCATCTTTCCAGCCGAGGGTGCCGCGTCGCCTTCAAGATCGCCCGCCACTTCCGCCCCAAGCCATGCCTCCCGGCGGAGCACGCGATGGCCCTCTCTCATGGCCTCAAGGGCGGTGAGTTCGCCTGCCTCGAGTGCTTTTTGGACGATGAGCCAAGCCATGATGTCCATCAGGCGTGCTGTCAATCGGCTCGATTCGTGGCTGAAACACAACCGTTCGAGGGGCGAGAGATCGCACGCATCCCGCTCCTGGCAAAAGGCGAGATAATCCCGCGCCTCCCGCAGGAGAGACACAGCTTCACGGTAGGTCTTCTCGAAAAACGCGGTTCCCGCAAACATCGCGGCACTTCCCCCAGCACCCCCATCGGACAGTTGGAGAGCAAAAAGCAGGCCAATCGCCGGGCACACCAGCGCCCGACAACCCAATCGGTCGGTTGGGCAGGATCATGGTTAAGTCCGCGGCGATAGGGTCGGGTCGCAGCCGATACCCCCTTGGACCGATCGCCCCCTTGAATACGCCGCAGCACTTCCCAAATCATGGTTTGCGCCGGATGCCGCGTTCGGGTCGGGCGCAGAAGTGAAACTGGGCCCGACCCCATGGTGGGCCCACAGATCTACACCTTGCTCAAAGGAGGACGTGTAGCCATGCGTGCATTCGATCTTTCCCCTCTGTTCCGTTCGACCGTCGGTTTCGACCGCATGTCGCAGCTTCTTGACGCCGCGACGCGCCTCGACGACACACAGCTTTCCTATCCGCCCTACAACATTGAGAAGCTTGGCGAGAATGAGTATCGCATCACGATGGCGGTTGCCGGCTTCGGCGAAGACGATCTCGGCATCGTGAGTCAGGACAACAGCCTCACGATTTCCGGCAAGGGCCAGGAGAGCGATGAAAAAGTGAAGTTCCTCCATCGCGGCATCGGCCGGCGCGCGTTCCAGCGCCGTTTCGAGCTTGCCGACCATATCAAGGTCAAGGGCGCTTCGATGGAGAACGGCCTCCTCCATGTCGACCTCGTGCGCGAGGTGCCGGAGGAGCGCAAGCCGCGCGAAATCAAGATCGGCGCGGCACCCGCACGGACGATCGAACACAAGGCAGCCTGAACCAAGCTAATCACTTAATGCGACGGGGACGGATCGCCGGCAATTCGATCGGCGCGCATCCGTCCCCTTTGCTTTGCCCTTGCTTATCCCCCGTTGAATGACAGCTTTTCGAGCGCCGCCCGGATCCTTGGCGGAATCGGGGTCGGCTTGCGCGAAGTACGCTCGACGAAGACGTGCACGAAATATCCGACGGCCGCCGGGGTCTCATGACCCTCTGCGAAAAGCCCGATCTCGTAGCGAACGCTCGAATTGCCGAGCTTGCCGACGCGCAGGCCGCCCTCGACCAGCTCGGGGTAGGTAAGCTCGCGCTTGAACTGGCACATGGTCTCGACGGCAATGCCAATGACGGGGCCGCTGTGATAGTCGAGCCCGCCCGCACGCACGAGGTATTGATTGATCAGCGTGTCGAAGAACGAATAATAGATGACGTTGTTGACGTGGCCGTAAACGTCGTTGTCCATCCAGCGCGTGGGCATCGAGAGGAAGTGCGGGTAGTCCTTACAAGTTATCCTTGGTTCAGGTGCCTTCACGCCCTCCTCCCTCTGCGGACGACCGACTCCTAAAACGCACAAAAGATCTACTTCCGCAAGCGCCGACGAGTGGAATCCGTGATTCGCTTTTTCGGATGCATCGCAGCCGCTCACCCGTTATGTAGAAGGCGACTTATGGAGAAGACGATCGGCCCGCCACGTTCGAGAGTTGAAATCGATCATGCGTGAATTTCGTATTGCAGCCATCCCCGGCGACGGCATCGGCAACGAGGTCATTCCGGCCGGCATCGAGGTGCTCAAGGCGCTCGAGGCGCGCGAGGGCGGCTTTCGCCTCGTGGTCGAGCAATTTCCCTGGGGGTCGGCTTATTACAAAAAGCACGGCCATATGATGGCGCCGGATGCGCTCGACATCCTCAAGCCGTTCGATGCGATCTATTTCGGCGCCGTGGGCGCTCCCGATATCCCCGACCATGTGACGCTCTGGGGACTGCGCCTGCCGATCTGCCAAGGTTTTGACCAATACGCGAACGTCAGGCCCGCACGAATTCTTCCCGGCATCGCGAGCCCCTTGCGCAGGGCGACGGCCGAAACCCTCGATTGGGTCATCGTCCGCGAAAACAGCGAAGGCGAATATTCCGGAAGCGGGGGCCGCGTCCATCGCGGCCTGCCGGAGGAAGTGGC
>DATDHA010000403.1:0-7517 GCA_036521815.1 Alphaproteobacteria bacterium
GCCTTCGTCCGCACGACGACGCCGAGACCCCGGAGCAGCTTGGTGGTGGCCTCCGAAATCCGCTCCGGCAGCGCCGGCACGATGCGGTCGGCGGCTTCGATCAGCGTGATGCGGATGTCCTTTTCGGCGTCGATGCGGTCGAGGCCAAATGCAACGACGGCGCGCGCGGTTCGGTGCAGCTCGGCCGCGAGTTCCGTGCCGGTCGCCCCCGCACCGATGATCGCGACATGAAGCTGCCCCGGCCTGACCGGTCCCTCTTGGGCGTGCGCCCTGATGCACGCATTGACGAGCCTTCGATTGAATCGGGCCGCCTGCTCCGGGGTGTCGAGAGGAACCGCGAATTCCTGCGCGCCGGGCGTGCCGAAATCGTTGGTGACGCTGCCGATCGCGATGACGAGGGTGTCGTAGCGGAAGGAGCGCGGCGGCGTGATCTGAGCACCCTCGTCGTCGTAAGTAGCGGCGAGATGAACTTCCTTTCGGCGCCGGTCGAGGCCGGTCATCTCGCCGACGCGGTAGACAAAATAATGCCAATGAGCCTGGGCGAGGTAATCGAGTTCATAGGCGTTGACGTCCATGCTGCCCGCGGCAACCGCATGCAGCAACGGCTTCCAGAGATGCGTGCGCGAGCGTTCCACGAGTGCCACATTAGCTACCTTGCGCTTGCCGAGCGTATTGCCGAGCCGCGTTGCGAGTTCCAACCCTCCTGCCCCGCCGCCGACGACGACGATGCGGTGGAGGCCGTCATCCGAATCTCGCGCGCGGCCGGCCGCGCTCACGCCGGGCTGAGCCTCAAGATCCCGCGCATTGGGCATGGTTGGCGTCCTCCGCTCCGAAGGTTCGACCGGGACGGGACGTGGGATACCGCCCATTCTAGCGGCGGAACCCGCTTCCGGCGCGTATCGATTTCCCCGAGATTTATGGCCTGAAACTGGGGTGCGGGATGCATCCAAGCGGATAATCGATTACCATCGCATCGAAGCGATCCATGACGGCGCTTCGATTGCCGGCCCGTTCGCAAGGCCAGCGAGGCAATATGGCGATGGAGACAAAATCCGGCTTCTCCGGCGTTTATCCGATGGTTTACGCACTCTTCGACAAAGCCGGCCATCTCAGCCGCCGTGCTATGCGCATGCAAATCGAAGCCATGCTCAGGCACAAGGTCCACGGCATTGCCGTGCTTGGGCTCGCGAGCGAGGTGAACAAGCTTTCCAATGCCGAACGCCACACGCTCATGTCCTGGGTGGCGGAGGACATCGACGGCCGCGCGCCACTTGCCGTCACCGTGGCCGAGCTAAGTGTCAGCGGGCAAATCGAGTTCGTGAAGGCGGCAGCGGCCCTCGGCGCCAAATGGGCGATTCTCCAGCCGCCGCACGCAAAGGGTGTGCCGGAGTCCGAGCTTATACGCTTCTTCGGCGCGGTTGCGGAGAAGTCTCCCCTGCCGCTCGGTATCCAGAATGCACCGGAATATCTCGGGATCGGCCTTTCGAGCGAAGGTATCAAGACGCTCAACCGCACGCACCCGAACGTCTCGATCGTCAAGCTCGAGGCGACCGCGATCGCGATCGGACGCTTGCTGGATACCGTGGGCGGCGAGATCGACGTGTTCAACGGCCGGGGCGGCATCGAGATGACCGATTCCTTGCGTGCCGGTGCGGTTGGCATTATCCCGGGTGGGGAGACGTTCGACGTGCTTGTGCGGATTTTCGAACGGATGTCGCGAGGCACGGCCGAGGGTGCGGCGGAAGCCGAAGCCCTTTACGCGCGATTGCTGCCGCTTCTCGTGTTTCTCATGGAGTCGATGGACACGTTTCTCGTCTACGGCAAGCGCGTGCTCGGGCATCGCCTCGGCATCGACGAGATCGACCCGCGCATTCCTTATACGCCGCCGACCGCGTTCGGCCTGGCGACAGCGCGGCGATACGCCGAATCGCTCGGCAAATTTTAGAGAACGACCGATCGCCATTCGACTCGATCGGAACCCAGCACCGGGCGCACGCGGCAATACCGCCGGTAATGCGACACGCACTCGCCTTTTAGAGTCTTATTCATAAATCGGCTTGAATTTGATCGTCTCATTGAACGACAGGAAACCGTAACCAAGTACTCTGGCTACCGCCTGCCGGAATGACCATAAAGGCGAGGCCGAAAGACCCCGATGAGTTCCGAATGATCAGTGAAGCGTCTTCTGACTTTTCCAATCGCAGGACATTTGTTTCGTATCCAGCTACGGGACCCCGCGATATACCACTATAGATGCTTATCTCGGCGCTGGCGGCATGACATGACAAGGTCGAGGCTTGTTCGGAATAATCGCTCGTCGCCAATAGCTGAGCATCGTGGAACGCCATGACGTGCAGAGTCCGGTCTTCATTAAAGACAATTTTCACTCGATTCGCCCGTGTCGCATCGCTTCTTCCCTGCGGTATGCCCAGCAGATATTCTGCCAACCTGGGAGGCGGTAGGCGCCGTCGATCGTCAGGGCTTCCATATTCGCCCGTGTCAACATAGTCTCCTGCTACGGCAGAACATGGGTCGCTGTCATGCAGCAATGGCGACCAGCTCGTCGGATAATCAGGGTGCGAGTAAACGCAACCCCCGAGAGTGAGCACAAGGCAAGTAAAGAGCCGGACCAACCGCCGGCCGAAGCTGTCGCCTGATCCACCAGCGTTCGATTGAAAACAAAGCCTTCGCCCGGGGATAGACTCCGTAGCCATGGTTCCTCCCATGCCGTCCATGACTCCGGCGTTTCTCGCGCACTCGATAGAATCACAAGTGACCGAAGGCACTCAACTTATTTTTTGGTCAGCCTTTTTCGTCCCCCTTCTACATCCGCAGCCGGCTGTTGGAGGGATCATAGATGGGTGCGGCGGCGACGGTCGCCCTGCGGCGCTCGCCGAGGATTTCGACCGTCAGCTCGACGCCGACCTGCGCCATGCTCGCGTCGACATAGGCAAGGGCGATGCTGCGCCCGACGCGATGGCCGTAGCCACCGGATCCCACGATGCCGACTTGACCGTTCTTCCCATACACGATCGAACAGGAAATTGCGTCCGCATCGCCGGCGTCGACCAAAAGCGATACGAAGCGCTGAGCGGTGCCCTTACTGGCGGCCGCGATCACGCCCGCGCGGCCGATGAAATCGCCCTTGTCGACGCGCACGAACCTTTCGAGACCGGCCTCGAAGGGCGTGTATTCGTGGGTGATGTCCTGCTTCCAGGATCGATAACCCTTCTCAAGTCGCAAGCTGTCCATGGCATGGACGCCGAAATCGCGGATGCCCAGTTCCGCACCGGCATCGAAGAGCGCATCGTAGACCCGTGACAAGTCCTTCATGGGCACGTGGAGCTCCCAGCCAAGCTCGCCTACATAGTTGACGCGCAGGGCGAGCACGGGCACGCCCGCGACGTCGATCTCCCGCGCACTGAGCCAGGGGAAAGTATCGTTCGAGAGATCGGCGGCCGTGACCTTCGCGAGCAGATCGCGCGACCGCGGACCCGCGACGACGAGCGTGCTGCCGCCGAGTGTTGCGTTTTCGAGTTGCACGGAACCGCCCCCCGGCAGATGGCTTGAGAGAAGATCCCAATCGTGGCGCTCCGCCGATCCGGCAGCGAGCAGATAGAAGCGATCGTTCGCTAGGTGCGAAACCGTGAACTCGCTCAGGAGATGCCCGCTCGGGGTGAGCGCATAACAGAGCCCGACGCGACCCGTGGCGGGCAGGCGCCCGCAAACGAGGCGGTCGAGCCAGCTCGCCGCTTGGGCGCCGCGCACCACGAACTTCGAGAAGCCGCAGAGGTCCATCACGCCAACCCGCTCGGCGACGGCGCGGCATTCAACACCCACAGCCTCGTGCCAGTTCGCCCGCCGAAAGCTCGGCTCGCTCACGGGAGCAGTGCCGGCGGGTGCGAACCAAACGGCGCGCTCCCAACCCGCGCGCGCGCCGAATGCGGCCCCTTTGGCCGCGAGCTTCGGGTAGAGCGGTGTCGTCAATCGAGGGCGGCCGGCGGGCCGCTCCTCATTGGGGTAGGCGATCGCGTACTCGTGCCGGTAAAGCTCGGTCGCCTTTGACGCGGTATAGTCAAGATCGGCGTAGGCGCCGTAGCGGCGCGCATCGAGGGACCACAGATCCCACTCGGGCTTTCCGTCGAAGACATATTCCGCGATCGCCTTGCCGGCACCGCCGGCCTGGCAAATGCCGAAGCTGAAGCTATTGCAGTGGAAAAAATTGCGCCGGCCGAAGGCGGGGCCGATATAGGGATTGCCGTCGGGCGAATAGGGAATCGGCCCATTGATCACACGTTTCAGCCCGACCGAGCCTAATACCGGCACGCGCGCGATCGCTTGCTCGATATATGGTTCGAGCCGGTCGAGATCGTCCTCGAAGAGCTCGTTGCTGAAATCGGGCGGAATACCGTCGAGCCACGTCGCCTTGGGGTTCCGCTCATAGGGCCCGAGGATAAGGCCGTCCCGTTCCTGGCGCATGTAATAGCTGACATCCGGATCGCGCAGGAGCGGCAGCGCCTTGGTCAATGTCGCCAGCTCCGCGATCCGCTCAGTCACCATGTATTGATGCTGCAGCGTGACGAGCGGGAGCGTTTCCCCAAGAAGCGCCATCACCTCGCCCGCCCGATAGCCGGCGGCGTTGATCACGGATTCGGCGAGGAACGTGCCCTCCTTCGTCTCGACCTCCCACGCACCGCCGCGCGAGGGGTTGATCGCGGACACGGGATTGAAGCGATGGATCGCAGCACCTCGGGCCCGCGCACCCCTCGCGAATGCTTGCGCAAGCTGGCTCGGGTCAATATCCCCGTCATAGGGGTCCCACAATCCGCCGGCGATATCGTCGAGCGTGATGAAGGGATACCGGGACTTGATTTCATTGGGCCCGATGAGTTCGAATTCGATGCCTTGGGCGCGCGCCATGGCCGTGACGTGGGCGAACTCTTCCATGCGTGCGCGGCTGTGCGCCAGCCGTATCGATCCCGTGACGTGATAGTCGATCGGATAACCCACCTCCGCGGCGAGGCGCGCATAGAGCGCGTTGCCATAGCGCTGGAGCTTCATGATGTTCCAGTTCGTGGAGAAGGTCGGACAGTTCCCGGCGGCGTGCCAGGTCGAACCCGAGGTCAGCTCGTGGGATTCCGTGAGTGCAATGTCGGACAAGCCGCGGATCGCGAGATGGTAGAGCGCACTGCACCCCACCACGCCGCCGCCGATGACCAATACCCTGACGTGAGTCTTCATGGCCGCTTCCCGCCGGAAACATCACGCATTTTGCTGCGATCTATCCGACGCTCACGATCCGAGATAGGCGCGTTGCACACGCTCATCGTCGAGGAGCTCGTCGCCCGAGCCGGATAGCACGATCTTCCCGCTTTCCATCACGTAGCCGTAGTCGGCGAGACTGAGCGCCATCAAGGCATTCTGCTCGACGAGCAGGATCGTAACACCGTTCTCATTGATCGTCCGGATCGCCTCGAAGACGGTCTCGACCATGACCGGCGACAATCCCATGCTGGGCTCGTCCATGAGTAGGATGCGCGGCCGCGCCATCATGGCGCGCGCGGTCGCGACCATCTGCTGCTCGCCCCCGGAAAGAGTGCCGGCAACTTGCTTCAGCCGCTCGCGTAGCCGCGGGAAAAGGTTCAGCATCTGCTCCTTGTCGTCGGCGATGCCCTGGCGGTCGTTGCGCGCGAAAGCACCCATGTTGAGATTCTCGCTCACCGTGAGGCGAGCGAAAATCCGCCGCCCCTCGGGAACTTGCACAATGCCAAGCCCGGTGACCTCGTGAGGCTTGTAGAGCGCAAGTCTCTGGCCGTCGAGGCGCACCTCGCCGTGGCGCGCGTGAAGGATGCCGCTGATCGCCATGAGGGTCGTCGTTTTCCCGGCCCCATTGGCGCCGACGAGTGTGACGATCTGCTTATCCTCGACCGCGAGCGACACGCCCTTCAAGGCTTCGATATTGTCGTAGAAAACATGGATGTCGTCGACTTCGAGAAGCGCCATCGATTCCCCTTGCAAGCGAGAGTGCCGCACCTAGGCGTCGGGTCCCCCGGGTGCGGATTGGCCAGCCGCCGAGCGTTCGGCGGCACTTCGGCGGAACACCCGCCGCGCACCCGTGGAGCTGCCGAGATAGGCTTCGATCACCTTGGGATCGTTCTTGACCTCGGACGGCGTTCCCTCTGCGATCTTCACGCCATGGTCAAGCACCGTCACCTTGTCCGACATGCCCATGACGACGCGCATCTGATGCTCGATGAGCAGGATCGTGATGCCGAACTCATCGCGCACGCGACGGATGAAATCCATCATGCCTATGGTCTCGCGAGGATTCATCCCGGCGGTCGGCTCGTCGAGCATGAGTAGCTTTGGCTGCGTCGCAAGTGCGCGGCCGATCTCGAGGCGCCGCTGCTCGCCATAGGCAAGATTGCGCGCGAGCACGTCGCCGCGTCCCTTGAGGCCGACGAAGCGGAGAAGCTTGAGCGCTTCCTCGTGGGCGAGCGCTTCATCCGCCCTCGTGAACCGCGAGTTGACGAGGGCACCCCACCAGCGCGACTTCAAATGAAGGTGCATCCCGACCAGCAGATTCTCGATCGCGGAGATGTTGCGGAAGAGCCGGATGTTCTGATAGGTGCGGCTGATGCCCGCCGCCGCGACCAGATCGGGCGTGAGACCGTCGACGCGCTCGCCCTGGAACCATATCTCTCCCGACGTCGCGCGCAGATTCTGCATCACGCAATTGAAGACCGTGGTCTTGCCCGCCCCGTTCGGACCGATGATGCTGTGAATCCTCGTCGCGGCGATCGCGAGATCGAGATCGCCGACAGCGACGAGGCCGCCGAAGCGCATGGTCAGGCTCTTGGTGACCAGGATGTTGTCGTCGACCACGTCGCCGCTCCTAATCGTCGGGCTTCCGCACCTCGGATGCCGGTGCCATTGCAACCGCCCCACCCCCGGTCCTCTCGAGGGCCGCGAGCTCCTCCTCCGAAATCTCGTCGTCGGCGTGCAATTCGCGCAGGCGCGTCTGCGAAGGCCACAACCCCTCCGGCTTGATCCGCATCATGACGATGAGGGCGACACCATAGAAGAGATAGCGGTATTCGCCGAATTCGCGCAGCAGTTCCGGCAAGCCCACGAGTGCGGCTGAGCCGACAATCACGCCGGGCAGGCTTCCCATGCCGCCGACGATGACGAGTGCGAGGACGTTGATCGATATGAGAAGCTGGAAGCTACTCGGATAGACCGAGGTCAGCATCACCGCGAAGATTGACCCGGCGAGACCGGCAAATGCGGCCCCGAGGCCGTAAGCAAGGAGCTTGACCTTGACGAGGTTGACGCCGAGTGCCTGTGCCACGTCCTCGTCGTCGCGCAAGGCCATCCAGGCGCGTCCGAGCCGCGAATTCTCGAGGCGCCAGGCGCAGTATGCGGCAACGGCAGAAGCGGCAAGCGTCAGGTAGAAGAGATCGACCGGATCCGCGAGCTCGAAGCTACCGATCCGGGGTTTCGGAATCTGAAGTATT
>DATDHA010000404.1:0-8666 GCA_036521815.1 Alphaproteobacteria bacterium
ATGCTCCTCGCGCTCTTTCTCATGGCATTCGGATTCACTTTTTATTTCATGACGGTGCTTATTCTGCGCATGCGCTCGGAGATTGCGGAGCGGAAACTGCGCTTCCTGCGCCTGGGCGCGCTCGAAAGAGCCGCGGGTGCGGAGCGCCTCGCGCAGCTCTCCTGATGGCACGCGGGGTCCCTGGATCATGAATGGCATCGCCGGATTTCTCGACATGGGTGGCCGTGCGGCGTTCGTTTGGCCCGCCTACGGGTTCACGGCACTCGTGCTGATCGGCGTTCTCGTGGTCGCGCTTCGCGGGCTGCGCGCGGGCGAACGCGAGCTTGAGCGGTTCAGGAGCGGGCGGCGGCGGGAGCCGCCGAAGTGAAACTCAAGCCGAAGCGCAAGCGGCTCGTTTTCGTGACCGTCGGCGTCGGCATCCTCGGCGTTGCGACGTTGCTTACACTCAACGCGTTCCGGGAAAACATCGTGTTCTTCCTCAGTCCGACCGAGCTTCTGGAAAAGGGCGCACCGCCGGACCGGGTCGTACACCTAGGCGGGCTGGTCGAGGAGGGCAGTGTGACGCATGGGCCGAATGCTTCGGTGCGCTTCAAGGTGACCGATCTCAAGCACGATATTCCCGTGAGCTATGCCGGCCTCCTGCCCGACCTTTTTCGCGAGGGCCAGGGCGTCGTCGCCGAAGGCAAGCTGCAACCGGATGGCAGCTTCGCGGCGTCGAGCGTGCTCGCCAAGCATGACGAGAAATACATGCCGCCCGCGGTGGCCGCAGCACTGAAGAAGTCCGGCCGCTGGCAGGAGGGTCCCAAACCGTGATCGCCGAAATCGGCCATTTCGCGTTGGTGCTCGCGCTCGTCGTCGCCCTCGTGCAGTCCTCCTTGCCGCTCTATGGTGCCGCACGCGCCAACGCCCCGCTCGTGGCCGTAGCACGACCGGCGGCGCAAATGCAGTTCCTCCTCGTGCTCGCCGCGTTCCTCGCCCTCGTCCATGCCTTCGTGACGTCGGATTTCTCGGTTTACGCCGCGCAGATCAATTCCCATTCGACGATGCCGCTCGTCTACAAAATTGCCGGCGTATGGGGAAACCACGAGGGCTCGATGGTGCTATGGGTCCTCATCCTTGCATTTTTTGGTGCCGCGGTCGCCAGCTTCGGGGCCAACCTGCCGCCAACACTTCAGGCGCGCGTCCTCGCGGTGCAAGCCATGATCTCGTTCGGCTTCCTTGCCTTCATCCTCTTCACCTCCGATCCCTTTGCGCGAGTGTTCCCCCCACCCGCCGACGGCCAAGGCCTCAATCCGATCCTGCAGGACCCCGGTCTCGCGTCCCATCCGCCGATCCTCTATCTCGGCTATGTCGGCTTCTCCATGGCGTTCTCCTTCGCGATTGCCGCCCTCATCGAGGGCCGCGTCGATGCGAGCTGGGCGCGCTGGGTCCGACCGTGGACGCTCGCGGCGTGGTCGGCACTCACGCTCGGCATCGCGATGGGAAGCTGGTGGGCCTATTACACGCTCGGCTGGGGCGGGTTCTGGTTCTGGGATCCGGTCGAGAACGCGTCCTTCATGCCGTGGCTCGTCGGCACAGCACTGCTTCATTCGGCCCTCGTCGTCGAGAAGCGCGATGCGCTCAAGAGCTGGACCGTCCTGCTCGCGATCGTGACGTTCTCCCTGAGCCTCATCGGGACCTTCCTCGTGCGCTCGGGCGTGCTCGTCTCGGTGCATGCCTTCGCGAATGACCCGACGCGCGGCGTTTTCATCCTGGTCCTTCTCGTCGTCGCCATCGGCGGCTCGCTCGTCCTTTACGCCGTGCGCGCGCCGAGCTTGGCGCCCGGCGGGCTTTTTGCGCCGGTCAGCCGAGAGGGGGCACTCGTGCTCAACAACCTCATCCTCGCGACTGCGGCGGCGACGGTTCTGGCTGGAACGCTCTTTCCGCTGTTCCTCGACGCGATCGGCGGGCCGAAGATTTCGGTGGGAGCGCCCTTCTTCAACTTGACCTTTGCCCCGCTGATGACACCCCTCCTTGTCGCGGTCCCGATCGGCCCGCTTCTCGGATGGAAGCGCGCCGACCTTCCAGGTGCGCTGCAGCGGCTGTGGGCGGCGGGCGCCGCGACTTTCCTTGCCGGCCTCGTCGCCCTCTATCTCCATTCGGGAGGCCCGCTTCTTGCGGTCTTCGGCCTTGCACTTGCGGCGTGGCTCTTCGTCGGCGCCTTCGCCGAGCTTGCCCAACGCACCAATCTCGGGCGCACGCCCTTCAGCGACACGTGGCGACGCGCGCGCCATCTGCCGCGCTCGACCTACGGTGCGGCCTTTGCCCATGCCGGGCTCGGCATCGCACTCGCCGGCATCGTCGGCACGACCGCGTGGCGGGTCGAGCGCATCGCAATCATGCATCCGGGCGAGAAGCTCGAGCTTGCGGGCTACCAAATCGCACTCGATGACGTCGTACCTGCGAATGGTCCCAATTACGAGGGGATGCGCGCCGACATGACGGTGACCCGCGACGGCCGGCTCGTTGCACGCCTCACGCCCCAAAAGCGTAAGTTTTCGCTCTCGGGCATGGATACCACCGAGACCGCGATCCATACCTCGGGCGTTTCCGACCTCTATGCGGTCATTGGAGACAGCGACGGGCAGGACGGTTGGACAGTCCGTCTTTACCACAATCCACTCGCACCCTGGATCTGGTTCGGAGCGGTCGTGATGGCGGCGGGTGGGCTTCTCTCGCTCAGCGACCGTCGCCTCCGTGTGGGAGCGCCCGCACGCCGCCGGCTTCCCGCATCCGCGGCGACGGCGTCCGGGGATTGACGACAACGATGGCGAAGCGGCTTGTCTTCATCGTGCCCGCCCTCGTCTTTGCGGCGATGGTGGCATTCTTTTTCGCGGGCCTCGGGCGCGATCCGTCGCTCGTACCCTCAGCACTCATCGACAAGCCGGCGCCGAGCTTCAAGCTGCCGGCCCTTCTCGACGGCAAGCCGGGGCTCTCGAGCGCCGATTTCAAGGGCAAGGTGACGCTCGTCAACGTCTTTGCGTCCTGGTGCGTGCCGTGCAAGGTGGAGCATCCGCTCCTCATGGGCCTCGCCAAGGACGGGGTGGTGCTCTACGGCATCGACTACAAGGACAAGCCCGAGGATGCGCGCCAATTGCTCACTGCGATGGGCAATCCCTACGACCGTGTTGGCGCCGACAGCGACGGAAGCACCGGTATCGATTGGGGCGTCTACGGCGTGCCCGAGACCTACGTCGTCGATTCGACCGGCACGATCCGCTTCAAGCAGGTCGGGCCGCTCAACCGGGAAGTGATCGACGACGCGATCCTTCCCCTCGTGCGCCGGCTCGCCAAATGACGCGCGCAGCCCTTGCTATAATTGCCGCGCTATGGATCTCGCTCGGCTCGACGCTCGCGGTGACGCCGCAGGAAATGCTCGCCGATCCGGTGCTCGAGGGGCGTGCGCGCGCAATCAGCCAAGGCTTGCGCTGTCTCGTGTGCCAGAATCAATCGATCGACGATTCGAACGCGGAGCTCGCGCACGACCTCAGGGTGCTGGTGCGGGAGCGGCTCGTGGCAGGCGACAGCGACGCTGAGGTCGTTCAGTACATCGTGGATCGCTACGGGCAGTTTGTCTTGTTGAAGCCGCCGGTCGAGCCGTCGACCTATTTGCTCTGGCTGTCGCCAGCGATCGTCCTCCTGCTCGGTCTCGCCGGTATTGTCGCTTATTTCGCGAGGCGCCGGCGGGATAGCGGGGAGGTGGTCCCGCTCAGTGCCGAGGAACGAGTGCAGCTCGCCAAGCTCCTCGAACGGGACGCCAAGCGATGATCCTCTGGCTCGCCCTTGGCGCTATCACGGCTTTGACCGTCTGGATGCTGCTTCGCCCGATCCTTCGCGGCACCAAGACGCCCCCACCGCGCGCGGACTATGATCTCGAGGTCTATCGCGACCAGCTTGATGAGCTGAAGCGCGAAGTCGGACGCGGCGTCATTGGCGGCGAGGAAGCGCAAGGGGCGGAGCGGGAAATCGCGCGGCGGCTTCTTGCCGCAGCGGCGCTCAAGGATCCCTCGATACCGGTCGCGCACGCGCGGCCGGATGCATCGGGAGGCACCAGCCGCCGCTGGGCGGCGTTCGGGATCGCGGCCCTGATGCCCATTGCGGCATTCGTTTTCTATCTCGCGGTGGGCGCTCCCGGCCTGCCGGATTATCCCTTCGCCGGCCGCCCGGGCGCCAGTGCCTCGGCCGGGATGCCCGAAATCGGCGAAGCAATTGCAAGGCTCGAAGCACGCCTCAAGGAAACGCCCGACGATCGCGAAGGATGGTCGCTTCTGGCCCGAACCTACGCGGCGTTGAGCCGCTTCAAGGAGGCCGCCGATGCCTATCGGCATATCGTCGAACTTTCAGGCGAACAGCCGGATGCCCTCTCCGCTTACGCGGAGATGCGCGTGATGGAGGCGCACGGCCAAGTAAGCGAGGAAGCGAGAACATTCTTCGAGAAAGCGCTGGCCAAGAATCCGGGCGACGCCCGGGCTGTGTTCTATCTCGGGCTTGCGAAGGCGCAAAGTGGTAACGGCGAGGCTGCTTTGAGGTCCTGGCTGGCGCTCGAGGCGAATGCGCCTGCGGATGCGCCCTGGCTGCCGGCGCTGAAGTCGGAGATCGACCGCGTCGCCAAGCAATACAAGCTCGATCCTGCCAAGTTGGCACCAGCCAACGCGGATGCGGCGGCCTCGCCGGGGCCGACATCCGCCGACGTTGCGGCGGCTCAGAACATGTCGCCCGAGGCGCGCACGCAGATGATCCGGAGCATGGTCGAACGGCTTGCCGCCCGCCTCGAGCAAACGCCGGACGATCTCGAAGGATGGCGCCGGCTCGGCAAGGCCTATCGCGTACTCGACGAGCCGGCCAGGGCCGCCCAAGCTTTTTCCCGCGCGGCCAAGTTGGCGCCGCAGGATCCGGACGTGCTCGCCGGGTATGGCGATGCGCTATTCGCGGAGGCAGGCTCCGCGGATGTGCCGCCGGCCGAATCGGTCGATGTCATGCGCCGGGTCCTGACCCTCGACGGGAAACGCCCGGAAGCCCTTTGGGTGGTTGGGCTTGCCGATGCCGCCGAGGGGAAGAACGCCGAAGCGGATATGCTCTGGAAACGGCTTCTCGCCGAGCTCGATCCCGGCACGCCCCAATACGAGCGGGTCAAGGCGCGTCTCGAAGCACTCGATGCTGCACCCTGAAGCCTCGTCCCTGATCCCGGCGTCGCGGACCTCGGGCTAAGTGTCCTTGATGGCGGTACTGCGATACAGCATCGGCGACCCTTGCGCCGGAGCCCCGAAAAATGGCAATCCTTCGGTCGTACGATCCGCCCCGAAGAAGCGGAATCGAGAACGGAAACGTCAGGGGGCCTGCGTCACTCGCAAACGGCCCGAAAAAACGGAATTCAAGGCGGCGGCGGATCGGCGCGCCGCCTTGACGCTCGGCGGCTTGGCCTCCGGCGCGAAAGGGCTCGCGGTGCCATGGATGTGAAGCATCTCTTGTTGGACTACGGCCCCCTCGTCATCCTTGTCTGGACGTTTTTCGAGGGCGAGACGGTGCTGCTCGTCGCTGGCTTTCTTGCCCACCAGGGCTATATCTCCCTCGAATGGTCGATCCTGGCGGCATTCGTCGGCAGCATGTCGGGTGACCAGCTTTATTTCTGGATCGGCCGCAGGTTCGGCGAGCAAATCCTCGATTGGCGCCCCGCTTGGCGGGTCCGGATCGAGCGTTCGCTGCGACTGCTTGTCAAGTACCAGAATCTCTTCATTCTCAGCTTCCGCTTCGTCTATGTCGTGCGCACCGTGGCCTCGTTCTCGATCGGCTTGGCGGGCGTGTCGTTTAGGCGCTTCACGATACTTAATGCGATCGCCGCGGCGATCTGGGCGCTCAGCTTCGGCCTCGGCGGCTACTGGTTTGGCTCCACGCTCGAGAGCATTGCAGGCGGCGTCCAAGAGATCGAGACTATTGCGGGCGTCGCCGCCGCATCGGCGCTCGGGGGCTATCTCATCTGGCGTCGGATGCGGCGGCGGGCCGAGCCGAGGGGTGCCGCTCGGCTGCCCGCGCCGAGCGGCGACGAGTAGCGGGAGGCGGGACCCCTCGCCATCGTCGAATTTTGTACCCATATCTCTTTCTGCAACCTCGATCCTGCCCTCGCCATAGGCATTCGGGGCTGCCCTGTTCCGGAGCGGAGGCGACGATGAAAGTGGAGACGATTCTCAAGGCGAAAGGCTCGCGCGTCGCCACGACGCGGCCGGATCTTACGATTGAGACGGTTGCGCATCGTCTCAATATGGAGAATTTCGGCGCCGTCGTCGTGAGCGACGATGGCAAGACCGTCCTCGGCATGATCACGGAACGCAATATCGTGAATGGGCTTTCCCAGCACGGCCCGGCACTGCTCGACATGACGGTCGAAGCGTTGATGAGCGTTGGCATCCCGACTTGCGCACCCGAGGACACGCTCGACAAGGTGATGCGCCAGATGACGCTCGAGCGGGCACGCTATCTGCCGGTTCTCCGCGACGGACAGCTTTGCGGAATTATCTCGATCGGCGACGTCGTGCGAAGCCGGCTCGACGAGATTGAATTCGAGACCAACGTGCTGCGTGATGCCCATCGTGCGAATCTCTGACCGCCCCTGCCATCGTCGATTGCAAGGTGCGCTGGGATTTACGGCATACCAAGGGCGGCCCGAGAATGCGATAATGCCTCACGCATAAGCAACCGCACCCCGTGAAGAGGGTGCTGCCTGAAAACACGTTCAGCACACTTCGCTGTACTCGTGCGTTTCGTTCGATAGGAGGTTGCGCCATGCAGGTCGGCCATATTCTCAAGACGAAGGGCAGTGCGGTCACCACCATCACGCCGGAGATCACCGTCGCGGAGGCCGTGCGCACGCTCTCGAAAAAGCGCATCGGCGCCGTTCTCGTGATGGGTGCGGATGGAAAGCTTCAGGGCATTCTCTCGGAACGCGACATCATCCATGGTCTCGCCGAGCACGGCATCCGGCTCCTGGAAATGCACGCCGCCGACCTTATGACCAAGGCGGTCGTGAGCTGCAAGCCGGACAACACCGTCGATGAGATCATGCACGAGATGACGAACCGACGGATCCGCCATCTCCCCGTCATGGACGGCGGTCGACTCAGCGGGATCATCTCGATCGGCGACGTGGTGAAGAGCAGGCTCGAGGAGCTTTCCGCCGAGAGCGACATGCTGCGCAACTATATCGCCGGCGCCTAGTCTGGCGAATCCGAAATTCGCCACATCTGGGTGCGGGACCGTGAGCGAATTTCGGATTCAAAGCCACACTCGTAATATTTGGAATCTAGTGTGGTCTTCGGATTTGACGTTCCTAAACGGGACTACCACCATAATCATAAGAACTTCAAATCCACCACACTAGACTTATCGATTTTGTCGTACTTTCCGAGGCAAACCCTGTGCTGCGCTTTCGTCGTCGCACAGCCAATTTGCCGGATAATGTCCTGGGTGCTGTCCATCCCATCCTTGATCTCGAAATCGGGTTCGGCCCACCTGCCGAATGAGCGGGCGGGCAAGGAGCGGCTAATCGGCCTTGCCTCGAGCTGGAAGCGATGAAATCATGTGACCCAAGGACAAAAGTCCATTCGGCAAGGCAAGCAGGGAGAAATTCATGCGGTTGATCATCAGGGCGGCTTCGATTGCGCTGGCCGCAGCATTTATCGCGGTTGGCGCGGCAGCACAGGCCGCCGACACGATCAAGATCGGGATGGTCGCACCCGCGACCGGATCCGGTGCCGAATCGGGCCGCTATCAGACCCAAGGTGCGAAGCTCGCGGTCGAAGAGGTCAACAAGGCCGGCGGCGTGCTCGGCAAGCCGATCGAGCTTGTCATCGAGGACGACCAGACGACCAACCCGGGCGTTGTTCTCGCCTTCAGCAAGCTCGCCGGGGACAGCGACTTCGTGGCCTTCCTGGGGCCGATCCGCAGCACCCAGGTGCACGCGATGGCGCCGGATGCTCTCAGGCTTGGCAAGCCGGTGATGATCGGCGGCACAGACCCCGCACTCACGCATATGGACAATCCGTGGTTTTTCCGCTTTCGCCCGAACGATACCTATTCGGCGCGTGTGATCGCGGACTACGGTGTCAACACGCTTGGCAAGAAGAAATGGGCGATCGTCCATTCGACGGACGCCTTCGGCACCGCCGGCAAGAACTACCTGGTCGAAGCGCTCAAGAAATTGGGTGTGGAGCCGGTGCTGGTCCAGGGTTACCCGAACAACTCCCAGGACTTCACGCCCGTCGCCCTCGCGGTCAAGCAATCGGGGGCGGACGTGATGGGCACTTACATGACATTCGAGCCGGATCAGGGCATCTTCGCGAAGCAGCTTCGCCAGCTCGGCGTCAATATCGCGTGGGTTGGCTCGCCGACGACGACGACGGCGACGGCCCTCAAGCTTGCCGGCCCGGCACTCTACGGCTCCTACGCGGTCGCTGACTTCAACAAGGACTCCAATCCCGTCGCGAAGGATTTCGACGCGAAGTACCAGGCCGCCTACAAGGCCGTCCCCGACCTTTTTGCCTCCTGGTCCTATGACGCGGTCCACGTCCTGGCGCGCGCGATCAACGACACCAAAAGTACCGATCCGCAGAAGATCCGCGAGGCCATCCTCGCCG
>DATDHA010000405.1:0-12794 GCA_036521815.1 Alphaproteobacteria bacterium
GCCACGAGATTTCCGTCCCGCTTCCGGTGCGCGACTTCCACGCGGACGACAAGCCGATCCTGCGCGCCGCATTCGAGGAGGCATATCGACAGCTTTATAGCCGTGCCATTCCGGGGGTCGAAGTCGAGATACTGAGCTGGGTCACGGTCGTCAGCGCGCCCCTCGAAGAGGCCCACGAAACGCCGTCCAAGGCTCAAGCGGGCTCACCCACCCCGATGTCGCGCCGGAAGGTCTTCGATCCGGCCTCCGGCGAATTCCAGACCGTGCCGTTCTATCGGCGGGAGTCGATGAAAGTCGGCTGGACCGTCCCCGGCCCGGCGGTGATCGAGGAAGACGAGACGTCCACGGTCGTCAGCCCGCTGTTCGACGCGCGTGTCAACGGGTTTGGCTATATTGAACTCATTCGTCGCAAAGAGTAGGTTTTTCCATGGTCGCGAAATCCAATACCGCACTCTCGCAAATCCACATGCAGATCATGTGGAGCCGGCTCATCGCCGTCGTCGAGGAGCAGGCGCAGACACTGATGCGCACGGCCTTCTCGACGTCGGTGCGCGAAGCGGGCGATCTTTCCGCCGGCGTCTTCGATCGCCAAGGCCGCATGCTCGCGCAGGCCATCACCGGCACGCCGGGTCACGTCAACTCCATGGCCATCGGCGTCAAGCACTTTCTCGACGTCTATCCGATCGACAAGATGCGGCCGGGCGATCATTACATCACCAACGACCCTTGGCTCACCTCGGGTCATCTTCACGATATCACTGTCGTCACGCCCGCGTTCAAGAACGGACGGCCGATAGCGCTCTTCGCCAACACCATTCACGTCGTCGACATCGGCGGGCTCGGGATGGGCCCCGACGGGCGTCAGGTCTACGAAGAAGGCTTGGCGATTCCGATAATGCCGCTCGCGCAGGAGGGCGGGTTCAACGAGGATCTTCTCCGCATCGTGCGTGCGAACGTGCGAGAGCCGTTTCAAGTCGAGGGCGACATTTTCGCTTGTGCTGCGTGCAACGAGGACGGCGCGCGGCGTCTCGTCGAGATGATGGACGAGTTCGAGCTTGCCGACATGGAGACGCTCGGCGATCAGATCATCGAGGCGTCGCGGCAAGCAACCCTCAACGCGATCCGCAACCTGAAGCCGGGTGTCTACCGGAACAGCCTTACCATGGACGGCTACGACAAGCCGTTGACCCTCACCGCCGCCATGACGATCGGCTATGACGGCATTCACGTCGATTTCGAAGGGACCTCGCTCGCAAGCTCGTACGGCATTAATGTCGTGCTCAACTACACCACTGCTTACACGGCCTTCGGCGTGCGGTGCCTCGTCGCCCCCGACGTGCCGAACAATGCGGGCTCGCTTGGAACGATCACCGTCTCGGCACCCGAGGGATCGGTTCTCAACGTGAAGCGCCCGTGGGCGGTCGCCGCTCGCCACACGGTCGGCCACATGCTGCCGGACGTGATGTTCGGCTGCCTCCATCAAGTGATCAAGGGCGGAGTGCCCGCCGAAGGTGCTTCTTCACTTTGGAACCCGCAAATCTACGGCGGCGGCTCGATGGTCGATGAAATCGAGGATGGCGTCGATCCCTCGACATTGCCCCAGTTCTCGACCGTGATCTTCCACTGCGGCGGATCGGGTGCCCGCCCGGGGAAGGACGGCCTGAACGTCACGGCCTTCCCAAGCGGCGTGCGCACGATCCCGGTCGAAGCGACCGAGACCGTCGCACCCATCGTGTTCTGGCGGCGGGAGTATCGCGAAGGGTCCGGCGGGGCCGGCACCTATCGCGGGGGACTGGGCCAGGTTATCGAACTCGGGGGCGCTGGTGGAGCGCCGATCAGCCTGCTATGCAATTTCGAGCGCGTGAGGAATCCCGCGCGCGGCCGCGATGGCGGAAAGCACGGTGCGCCCGGTGCCGTGAGCCTCGCATCCGGCAGGCCGATCCGGCCGAAGGGCCGTCAGACCGTGCCGAGTCGCGATCGTATCCGGCTCGAGCTTCCGGGCGGGGCCGGCTTTGGCGCGCCCGAGAAGCGGAACCCCGAGCGCGTCGCCGAGGACTTCGCCGACGGCCTCATCGATCGCGAGACCGCCGAGAGCATCTATCTCGTGGCCCTTACCACCGATGGCCGGGTCGACGCGACACGCACGGCAGCACTCCGCGACCGAGCTTGATCTGGCGCTCTGTCACGAGCGGATTAAACTTTTTTGCGATGTCACTCCGGCTGGCGTGACGCGGCGCGCCGACGCCGCGCTCCGTCAAACGCGTTTGCCAAGGACCTGGCCCGAGGGCATCATGGATGGAACACTGACGAGGCAATCGCCGAACAGGGGCGACAAGCGCGAGTCGGGGAGAAAAAACATGAAAAAGCTTCTTATGACAACCCTTGTCCTGGCAGGAATAGGGATTGCCACCGGTTCGGCAGCGCAGGATACGGTCAAGGTCGGCGTCCTCATGCCGCTCAGCGGGAACTCCGCGAGTGCCGGTCAATCCGCCAAGGCGGCCATCGAGCTTGCCGCCGAGATCGTCAATAATCCGCATCCGGAGTTGTCGAATATTCCACTCGCCGCCACCGCCGGCCTGCCCAATCTGGGCGGCGCCAAGATCGAACTCGTGGTCGCCGATCACCAGGGCAGCCCGTCCGAAGGCCAGAATCAGACGCTCCGCCTGATCACCCAGCAGCATGTCGTAGCCCTCATCGGAAGCTATCAATCGAACGTGACCTTTACCGCAACCCAGGTCGCCGCGCGCTATGGCGTTCCGTTCGTCGTCGGCGACTCAGTCGCCGCCAACATCACCAGCCGCGGCTTCAAATGGGTCTTCCGCACCACCCCCGTCGCGGCCGACTTCGCGAACGTCTACATGGATTTCCTCGACGAACTCAAGAAGGCCGGCCACCCCGCCGCGAATATCGCCGTCGTCTTCGAGAACACGGACTACGGCACCTCCGTAGCCGGCACGGTCCGCGAAGTCGCCAAGCGCCACGGCGTCAACATCGTCGCCGACGTCGCCTACAACGCGAACGGTGCGGATGTCTCGCCCCAGGTGCTTCAGCTCAAGGAGAAGAATCCCGACGCGGTGATCTTCATCAGCTACACCGCGGATTCAATCCTTTACATGAAGACGATGAAGAACCTCGACTACATTCCGAAGGTGATCATCGGCGACGATTCCGGATTCTCCGACCCCGCCTTCATCAAGGCGGTGGGCAACATCTCGCAAGGGGTTGTCAATCGAAGTGCATGGGACATTGGGCCGAAAGACAGTGCTACCCAACGCATCAACGACATGTTCAAGGCCAAGACGGGTCACGACTTGGATGATACGAGTGCGCGCGACATGCAGGCGGCGTTCGTGCTGTTCGACGCGATCAATCGTGCTGGCTCGACCGAACCAGCACAGATTCAGAATGCACTCCGGGCGACCGACCTCAAGGCCGATCAGCTCATTATGGGTTATCGCGGGGTGAAATTCGACGAGACAGGGCAGAATACGCTCGCGGCAACCTATCTGATCCAGCTCTTCGGCGAGAACTACACCGCCGTATGGCCGGAAAAGGCAGCGCAGCGCCAGTTCGAATATCCATTCAACGGCTGGAAGTAGACCCGCCCGGATGAGGGCGCCTTGATCCTCCTTCAAGTGATCGTCGGCGGCCTCTTGATCGGGGCCGTCTACGCGCTCTTCTCGTCCGGCCTTACCCTCATCTGGGGCATGATGAACGTGATCAACTTCGCCCATGGCGAGTTCGTCATGCTTGGCATGTACGTTGCGTTTTGGGCTTTCACGCTCGCCGGTGCGGGTCCCGCGAGCTTCACGGCACTCGCCGCCGTGGTCCTCTTCATCCTCGGCGTCATCGTTTATATGGCCCTCATCCGGCAAGTCATGCGTGGGCCGATGCTCGCGCAGATTCTCTCGACCTTCGGCCTCCTGCTCCTCCTTCGCTACGCGGCGTTCTGGGCATTCAGTGCAAATTTCGTGACCCTTCCGGAAGACTTGGTCGGGCCGAGCTTCAATCTCGGCGGAATCCTCTTGAGCGCGCCGAAACTCCTCGCCGGCGGCGTCGCCCTGGCACTCACGATCGGCATGCACGTTCTCCTGACGCGCACCGCGATCGGAAGCCAGATCCTGGCGGTCGCCGAGGATCGCGATGCCGCCATGCTGATGGGGATTCGCCCCGACCGCATGCAAGCAATCGCATGGGGACTGGCGGGTGCGTCCGCCGGCATCGCGGGTGCTTTGATCGCCACCTTCTTTCCGATTTCACCGACAGCGGGCGAGTCCCTCGCTCTCATCGCCTTCGTCGTCGTGACCCTCGGCGGATTCGGCAGCGTGCCAGGTGCCATGATCGCTGGCCTCGTCATCGGGCTCATCGAATCCTTGTCTGCCTACTATTTCGGTCCGATCTATCAGGACGTGTTCGTCTACGGACTTTTCGTCGTCGTATTGTGGGTGCGGCCCCACGGCCTCTTGGGGAAGGCATAAATGCGCCAGAGCCGGACCATCGGCTGGGCGGCACTGGCGATCGCACTCCTCGGCTTTCCGCTCATCTTCTCCGGCGCCTATTACGAACAGCTCGCGGCCTTGGTCATCCTCTCCGCGATTTCAGCCTCGGCGTGGAACCTTATCGGCGGATATGCGGGGCAGGTCTCGGTCGGGCATGCCGTGTTCTTCGGCGCCGGCGCTTATATGCCGCTTCTTTTCTACAAGCTTTGGGCGGTAAGCCCGCTCTTGGGCTTTCCCGCCGGCGTTGCCGTCAGCCTTACTGTCGCTGTTGTAATCGGGGTGCCTACCTTCCGTCTCTCCGGCCACTATTTCAGCATGGCAACCATCGCCGTGGCCGAGCTGATCCGCATCCTCGTCGGCAATTGGGACTTTCTCGGCGCCTCGATCGGCCTCATGGGACCGCCCACGGCGCGCGGCTGGTGGGACCTCGTGTTCCGAAGCTCGGTCCCCTATTACTACATATTCCTCTCAGTGCTCGCGGTATTGCTCGCCTTCACGCGGTGGATGGAACGCGGCCGCTTCGGCTATTACCTGCGCGCGATCCGCACCAATGAACGCGCGGCGCGAAGCCTGGGCGTGCCGGTCAGCCGCTACAAGCTCTTAGCGCTCATGGTGAGTGCCGGCTTCACGTCGCTCGCTGGCTCGCTTTACGCGGCGAAGTTCGGCTTCATCGATCCGAACAGCGGATTGGCGATCCTCGTCTCGGTCAACATGGTGATCATGGCGGCCCTCGGCGGTGCGGGCCGCCTGCTCGGCCCCCTTTTGGGGGCCGCGATCTTGGTACCTTTGCAGACCACGATGAACTCGATCTTCGGTGGTGGGGGGACGGGCCTCACCTATGTCTTTTATGGCGGCATCATCCTCCTGATCGCGCGGTTCGAACCCGGCGGCCTCATCCAGATGACGGAGCGCATCCTGACACGCCTTCGGGCTCACGCGGCACGATCCAAGGCACAGGCGGGAGGTGTCAATGCTGCTTGAGGCTAACGATGTCACGATGGCGTTCGGCGGCTTCCTCGCCGTCTCCGGCGCCTCGCTCGGGGTCGCGGAGGGTGAGATCGTCGGATTGATCGGGCCGAATGGTGCTGGAAAATCGACCCTCTTCAATTGCCTTGCCGGCGATCTCAAGCCGACCTCGGGTCGCGTGGTCTTCGACGGCGTCGATGTGACAAGGGCGAACCCCGAGACGCATGCGAAGATCGGGATCGGCCGCACCTTCCAGGTCCCCGCGACATTCACCGATTTGACTGTGCTTGAGAATGTGATGGTCGGCGCCTTTGCCCGTCACCCGAACGCGACCGGTGCGCGCGAAGCGGCATGGCGCGTCCTCGAATTGACCGGCCTCGCCGGCCAGGCGGAGAGGCGAGCCGGCAATCTTGGCACGCCCGGCCGCAAGCGCCTCGAGATCGCGCGCGCGAGGGCGACTGCACCGCGTCTGGTTCTCCTCGACGAGGCGCTCGCCGGACTCAATCCCGCGGAGGTCCAACAGGCAATCGAGCTCGTGCGCGCGATACATCGGACGGGCGTCACGCTCGTGATTGTCGAGCACATCATGGAAGTGATTCTCACGCTTGCGGAGCGTGTGGTGGTGTTCAACCAAGGCCGCGTCATCGCGCAAGGGCCCCCGAACGACGTCGTCAATGACCCGGCGGTGATCGACGCCTATCTCGGCCATTCGCACGCGCGCCGAAGCCAGCAGGGGACGATCGCTTGAGCGCTTCGACGGCGGATATTCTCAGGGTTGAGCATCTCGAGGTCCGATATGGCGACCTCGTGGGTGTGGCTGACGTGTCGCTCGAAGTGAGGCCCGGCACGATCGTGGCCCTTCTGGGCTCGAACGGTGCGGGCAAAACCACGACGCTCAATGCGATCGCGGGCCTCGTGGCGGCCACGCGCGGCAAGATCGAATGGCGCGGGGAGAGTATCGCGCGCGAACCCGCCTTCGCCATCGTGCGCAAGGGAATGGCGCTCTCGCCGGAAGGCTGGCGGCTCTTCACCGGTCAGACGATCGAACAGAACCTGAGGCTCGGAACCACCCCGCTTCAGGACAAGCGCCGCGTCCCCGCCCTTCTCGAACGCGTCTACGAACTCTTCCCTCGCCTCAAGGAGCGCCGCAAGCAGCGTGCCGGAACGCTTTCGGGCGGTGAGCGCCAGATGCTGGCACTGGGACGCGCGCTCATGAGCGAGCCGAGCATTCTTCTCTTGGACGAGCCGAGCCTCGGTCTCGCGCCGGCGATCGTCGAAACGCTTTACGCGACCCTCGACCGCCTGCATGTCGGCGGGCTGACGCTGCTGCTCGCCGAACAATCGATCCATTTGGCGCTCGAAGTCGCCGACTACGGCTACGTCCTGCAAACCGGGCGCACGGTGCTCGAAGGTCCGGCCGGGGCACTTGCCAAGGATCCGCAAGTGCAACGCATCTATCTCGGCCTGTGAGCGTTCACATCAAAACGCGACTTGATCTCCGCCCTTGAGTGCGAGCATCCGCCGCGCTTCCTCCGGTGTCGCGACTTCCAAGGACAGCTCCTCGACGATGCGTTTGATCTTCGCAACCTGGTCCGCGTTGCTCTCGGCGAGCTTGCCTTTGCCGAGATAAAGGCTGTCCTCGAGCCCGACGCGCACATTGCCGCCCATGATGGCGCCGATGGTGATGAAGTTCATCTGGTGCCGGCCCGCCGCCAGGATCGACCAGTGATAGGCATCCCCGAACAGCTTGTCGGCGATGCGGCGCATGTGCATGAGGTTCTCGGGGTCGGCGCCGATGCCGCCGAGGATGCCGAAGATCGTCTGCACGAAAAGCGGGGGCTTGACCAGGCCGCGGTCGAGAAAATGCGCGAGAGTGTAGAGATGACCGATGTCGTAGCATTCGAATTCGAAACGCGTGCCGCAACCTTCGCCCAGTTCCTTCAGGATGTGCTCGATATCCTTGAATGTGTTGCGGAAAATCGCATCGCGCGATGCCTCAAGATGATGCGGCTCCCACTCGTATTTCCATTCCTTGTAGCGGTGCAGCATCGGATAGAGCCCGAAGTTCATCGACCCCATGTTGAGCGAGCACATCTCCGGCTTGGCCCGAAGCGGTGCGGCGAGGCGATCCTGCAGGGTCATGCCTTGGGCGCCGCCGGTCGTGATGTTCACGACGGCATTCGACTGCTGTTTGATGCGCGGCAGGAATTGCATGAAGACCTCCGGGCTCGGCGTCGGCCGGCCGTTCTTCGGATCGCGCGCATGGAGGTGGAGAATGGCCGCCCCCGCTTCCGCCGCGGCGATTGCGTCGCGCGCCACTTCGTCCGGCGTGATCGGCAAGTGCGGCGACATCGTCGGCGTGTGGATCGAGCCCGTGACGGCACAGGTGATGATGACTTTGCGGCTCGCGGCCATTTTGCGTCCTCCTTTTCAATCGATGGCTATCGGTCACTTTTGTCTTGCGCGCGCTTGTGGGCGATCAGGGCGGCCAGGCGCCGGTCCCGCCACGCCGCGCGCGCCTTGAGTTGACGCGCGGGCAAGGCCAGCCGACGCTCGGCCTCGATCCTTCTTACCAACGCTTCGGTCCATTGGCGCGGGTCGGCCTGTTGTTTGCCAAGACGACAAATGGCTTGGCCATAGCGGCGGCAATAATCGGTAACGCCTTCGGGCGCGTTGAGGTCGATCGTCTCGAATGGCCCCATGAACGACCAGCGCAGGCCGAGGCCGTGCTTCACCGTCTTGTCGAGATCGGCCGTCGAGACATAGCCGTCTTCGACCAGGCGGAAGGCTTCGTTCAACAGTGCCGCCTGCAGCCGATTGAGGATGAAGCCCTCGATCTCGCGCTCGACGACGATGGGCACCTGACCGACCGCTTCATAAAGCGACTTGGCGCGCGCTACGGTCGCCCGGTCCGTCCACGGGCTCGGCACCAGCTCGACGAGCGGGACGAGATGCGGCGGGTTGACCGGGTGCGCGACGAGACAGCGCTGCCGACCCTCGAGCCCTTCCATGAAGACCGAGCCGGGGATGATTGAGGTCGAGCTTGCGATGATCGCATCCGGCGGCGTTGCCTTGTCGAGTTCGGCAAAGATCGCGCGTTTGGCATCCGGCGTCTCGCGGATGCTCTCCTGCACGAAGGCCGTGTCCGCGGCCGCGCCGGCAAGCGTGGCGGCGGGTCTAATCCGCGCAAGCACGCGTTCGACCGGCTCCTCGATCAGCGCTTCCGCGGCAAGCGCCTTTAGGCCATCTTCGATGGCATGGAGAGAGGACTTGGTAACCTCGGCATTGCCGTCCCAAATCGCCACCGCGTACCCCGCCCGCGCGAATACGATCGCCCACGATCTGCCGATGAGGCCAGCGCCGACGATTGCAATCCGACGCGCGGTTTCTCGTGCCATCGCACTCAGCTCAGGCATGTGAGATGGCCGTCGACGGAGAGCGATTGGCCGGAAATGCGTTGCCCTGCCGGTGAGACGAGGAAAAGAACCATGTTTGCGATATCCTGAGCGCCGACCATGCATTTCAGCGAAACATTGTTCAGCATGCGCGCGCGCATCTCGTCCTCGGTGACGCCGAGCGCTGCCGCTTTCGCCTCGACCACCCGGTCGATCCGCTCGCCTTCGACGACGCCGGGCAATATCGCGTTCACCCGGATGTTCGACGGTCCAAGCTCGATCGCGAGCGATTGGGTGAAGCCGACGATGGCCCATTTCGACGCCGCATAAGGCGATCGCAGGGGAAAGCCGAACTTGCCGGCGGCCGACGAGATATTGACGATCGAGCCGCCGCCCGCTTGCTTGAGGAGTGGGACGGCCCTGTGCGTGCAATAGAACTGGCCATTGATGTTGACCGCCAGGGTTCGCTCCCATTCGGCCGGTTCCAACTCCTCAACCCGTCCCGTCGGGCCGGCGATGCCGGCATTGTTCACGAGGAGATCGAGGCCGCCGAATGCCCTAGCTGCGGACTCGAAAAAGCGGTCGACCTGAGCGGGGTTTGAGACGTCCGCCTGGCTCGCACCGGCTGAAGGATTGGCGGCGGCGAAGCTGTCCAGCGCCGCCGCGGACACGTCGCAAACGTGAACCCTCGCACCCGCCGCAAGCAAGGTCTCGGCGATCGCGCGGCCGATCCCCGCGGCCCCCGCGGTGACGACCGCGCGCAGCCCTTTCGCCTGAATTTCCATCCCTTCCCTCCCCGTGCCGCCGGTCTTTGCCCGGCCGGCCATTTTCTGACACCTGCAGAGAGCTTTCCCCGAATCCGTGCGATGCGCAACACTCATCCCGCTCGCCGGGATGGAGGCCAAGTTCCGCTTGATCCCGAATGCAAACTCCAGGATCAATTGACCTTCGTTCGGCGCAAGGGATCTCATGAACAGCCCGCTTCTTCGCATCGGCACACGCGGCAGCCCCATGGCGCTCCATCAAGCGTCCGAGGTCCGCGACGTGCTCATTGCCGCCCACCCCTCTCTCGCCGAGCCGCACGCGATCGAGATCGTGGCGATCAAGACGACGGGCGACAGGATTCAAGACCGCTCCCTTGCCGAAATCGGCGGCAAAGGGCTTTTCACCAAGGAGATCGAGGAAGCGCTCTTCGATCGGCGCATCGACTTGGCCGTGCATTCGGCGAAGGACATCCCGACCTGGCTGCCGGATGGTCTCGCACTCGCCTGCTTCCTCGAGCGCGGCGACCCGCGCGACGCGTTCGTCTCGGTCGACGCCGCCGATTTCGGCGACTTGCCCGCGAATGCGACGATCGGCACCGGTTCTCTTCGCCGCCAGGCCCAAATCCTCAACCGCTGGCCCAATCTCAAGGTGCTGCCCATTCGCGGCAACGCGGACACGCGCATTCGCAAGGTCGCGGCGGGCCAATTCGATGCAACCCTCCTCGGGATCGCCGGGTTGCGCCGGATCGGGCGCGAGGATGCCGCGCGCAAGCTGCTCAGTCCCGAGGAAATGCTGCCGGCGGCGGCACAAGGCACCGTCGCGGTCGAAATCCGTGCCGACGACGACCAGGCCCGCGCGTGGCTTGCACCGGTCAATCACGCCGAAACCGCGTTGCGCATCGCCGCCGAGCGCGCCTTGCTCGATGAGCTTCAGGGCTCCTGCCGCACGCCGATCGCCGGCCTCGCCGAGATCGATCCGGTTGGAAAGCTTACGCTACGCGCACTCGTCGCCATGCCCGATGGCAGCGTGCTGCATCGGACGACCGAATCGGGACCGAGCGCCGACGCGGTCGGCATCGGCAGGGCGGCCGGCAAGGCGCTCAAGGCAATGGGTAGCCGAGCGTTCTTTGACGCGATCCGCTGACGGCTCAGGCGACGACGCGGCAGCCGAATTCGAGGGCGCCATCGAGGAGGTGTTCCCAGAGCGTGAGCGCAAATCCACGATAGACGTAGAGATCGAACGTAGAGGCGTCGTCGAGCGCGTGGAGCAGAATCCCGATCTTCTCGTAGCTGCTTTGCATCGCGGCACCGGTGCCGAAGGCGCGGGGATGGAAATCGAGGCCGCAGCCCTTGCTCAGGAGATCGCGCACGCGCGGGCCGCTCAAGCGGATCACGGTCCGCGAATGGCCGAGACCCGTTATTGCAGCACCGATGCCTTCGAGCGCGCGGACGAGGGCTGCTTCGAGATCGCCGTCGTCCGGCCCGACGATCCAAACTCGCCCCGGTCCGGTCCAAAGTGCCGCACGATCGCCGGAGACGCTGGCACGGTTCGGCGCACGCGGCAGCCTAAGATCGAGTGCTGCTTCCACGCGCGCCGCTATGGCGTCGATTTGCCCAAACTCAGCCGCGATCTGGACGATGGCAAGGCCACCGCGCCGTGCGAGCGTCACGCCGGGACCGGCACTCGGCACGGTCCCGAAATCGCCCGATTTCAAGACCCCAGCAAGGGCCGACCGGCGCGCGGGAAGTTCAGCCACGCAGGCGTCTCCCTTCGGGATCGACAAATACCGTGTCGCTCACGCGTACCGGCACCACCTCGCCTCGCAAGGGATAGCTGGCATAGAGCGTTTCGCCCTTGCGCTCAACGCCGTGCTGAACAAGACCAAGTGCGATTGGATGGCCGAGCGTGGGACTTGTCGCGGCCGACGTCACGTGTCCGATCGCCGGCCCCTTCCCGCTCGCGGCCTCGACGATTTGCGCGCCGGTGCGGACCCGTGTTCGCCCGTCGACGGGCACCAGCCCCGCGAGCCTCGGCCGGTTCCGGTCCTGCAATGCAGGGCGCTGAAGAAGTGTGCGGCCGATGAAACCTTTTTTGGTGCTGACGAGATGGCCGAGACCGAGATCGTGGGGTGTCGTTTGGCCGTTGAGTTCACCGCCCGCGACGTGCCCCTTCTCGATCCTCAATGTCCCCATCGCCTCGGTGCCATAGGCTATGATGTTCTCGGCCCGGCCGGTTTCCATCGCCAACTCCCACACGGCACGCCCCCAGTCGGCCGGCACGTTGATCTCATAGGCAAGTTCGCCCGAAAAGCTGATGCGGAAGATTCGGGCGGGCACGCCCGCGATGCGGCAATCCGCCACCGCCATGAAGGGGAGTGCTGCGTCGCCAACGTCGATGTCGACGAGCTTCGCGAGGACAGCACGGCTTCGCGGACCGGCGAGCGCCATGGCCGCCCATTCCTCCGTGACCGACGTGGCACGGACCCTGAGTTCCGGCCACACGACCTGAAGATGGTATTCGAGATGGCTCAAGACCTTCGCGGCGTTCGCCGTGGTCGTGGTCATGAAATAGCGATGCTCGCCCACGCGGGAGGTGGTGCCGTCGTCGAACACCATGCCGTCCTCGCGCAGCATCAGCCCGTACCGGGCCTTGCCGATCGGGAGGGTGCTCCAGCCGTTGACGTAGACCCGGTTGAGAAGTGTGGCGCCGTCCGGCCCTTGCAGATCGATCTTGCCGAGCGTGCCGACATCGACGAGGCCGACCGCCTCGCGGACATGCTTCGCCTCCCGCGCGGAAGCGGCCCGCATGTCCTCGCCCGCACGCGGATAATAGCGCGGCCGCAGCCAAAGACCCGCGTCGACGAAAACCGCACCCTGCTCCTCGTGCCACTCGTGCAAAGGCGTGCGCCGGGTCGCGGCGAAACGCTTGCCGGTCTCACGCCCGACCATGATGCCGAACGTCACGGGCGTATAGGGCGGACGGAAGGTCGTGGTGCCCACTGCGGGAACCGCTTCCCCACGCAACTGCGCCATGATGGCCAAGCCGTTCACGTTGGACGTCTTGCCCTGGTCGGTGCCCATGCCGAGCGTGGTGTAGCGCTTGAGGTGCTCGACCGAGCGATAGCCCTCGCGCGCGGCGAGGGCGACATCTTCGGCCGTGACATCGTCCT
>DATDHA010000406.1:0-2167 GCA_036521815.1 Alphaproteobacteria bacterium
ATCCAAGATCGCTTTGTCGAGTGCCGATTGGCGCGCTTCGCCGGCGGCCAGTTCCTGCACGACCGCGTTGAGCGAACCTTCGGCGACGGCGACATCGCCGTTGGCGGCATCGAGATCGGCGCGTGTCGCCGTGATCGCGTCACCCTCTCGCGCCTGGGCGTCGCCGAGTTCGGTCTGCTCCTGTCTGAGGCGCGCGATGGCCGCCGCCGCGTCGGCAAGCAAGCCCTCCTCGCGCGTGGTGTCGGCGGCGATCTGGACGAGCCGCGTTTCAATTGCGCGTTGCGCCTCGGTCACGCGGCGTTCCTCTGTGTCGAGGGTATCGCGCGCCACCGCATAGCGATGGAGTTCGGCCGCCGCTTCCGCCTCCGCTTGACGCAAGGGCGGCAATGCCAGGGATGCCTCGACCTGCTCGGTCGAGCAGACCGCGACGCGACCGGTCAGGTCGGCAACGAGCTGCTCGACCTGGCGGTAGAGTGCCGCGGCACTTTCCACCTCGCCCAATGCCGCCTTCCAGCGCAGATGAAGCAGAATCGCTTCGGCGCGGCGGATATGATCGGAAAGATTGCGGTATCGGCTCGCCTGACGCGCTTGCTTTTTGAGCGCCTGAAGCTGCGCTTCCATCGTCTGGAGCACGTCGTCGAGGCGCTCGAGATTGGCCTCGGCCGCGCGTAGGCGCAACTCGGCCTCGTGGCGGCGCGAGTGCAGCCCGGTGATGCCGGCGGCCTCTTCGAGCAGTGCCCGCCGATCGGTCGGCTTCGCGTTGATGATGGCGCTGATGCGCCCCTGGCTCACGAGCGCCGTCGACCGCGCACCCGTCGCCGCGTCCGCGAATAGAAGCTGCACGTCGCGCGCGCGCGCGTCGCGCCCGTTGATGCGATAGGCCGAACCCTCTCCGCGCTCGATGCGGCGCACGATCTCGATCTCGTCGCCGTCATTGAACTGGGCGGCCGCACCTCGCTCGCGATTGTCGAGGAAGATCTGCACCTCGGCGAGATTGCGTGCGGGCCGATCCTGGGTGCCGCCGAAGATGACGTCGTCCATCTCGCCGCCGCGCATCTGGCGCGCCGAGGATTCGCCCATCACCCAGCGCAAGGCTTCGACCACGTTCGATTTGCCGCAGCCGTTCGGCCCGACGATGCCCGTCAAGCCCGGTGCGATCAGAAGCTCGGTGGCTTCGACGAAGGATTTGAAGCCGGAAAGCCTGAGGCGGTTGAAATGAAGCAAGGCCGCGATCGTCCTTGGTTGAGGTTACTTGATGAGAGGCGTCAGGATCTTGTCGAACTCCTCGAGCGACATGTTGCCTTCGTGCCTGACCCCGTTGACGATGAAAGTGGGGGTCGCCGCCACTTTCAACTGCTCTTGAGCGTCTTGCGCGCCCTTCAGGATGCCTTTGAGGAGATCCTCATTCGCCATGCAGGCATCGAACTGCTCCTTGCTGAGGCCAGCGAGGCGGCCGAACTTGGCGAGCTCTCCCATCGGATCCTTTGACTCCGCCCATATATCCTGGGATTTGAAGAGGGCCGCGAGCAAGCCATAGAAATGATCCGGACCCGCACAACGCACCATCATGGCCGCGTACGTACTCAGCTTGTCCAACGGAACATCGCGGTAGGTGTAGCGCACTTTTCCCGTATCGATGTACTTCGCCTTGAGGGCGTCGAACGTGTTCTTGGTGAAATCGGCGCAATGCGGGCAGGTCAGGGACGCATACTCGACGATCGTAACCGGCGCCTTCTCGTCGCCGATGGTGCCCTCAGCCAGCATCTCTTCGGTCGTCAAGGCGAGAGCGGCGTCGGCCATGCCGACCGAAAACGCCACCAAAATCACAAAGACTTGTAGAAAGCGCACCAATTCGATCTCCTAGCCACTATATCTGGTGGATTATAGGGCAACGTGCGGAGCCCCCACAAGCGGACTTCCGCAACCGCCGGGTAGAATCCTGTGGATAAGGCGGGCTCGTCTCAGGCGTGGCTTATGCCCCATTCTCGCTCTGGGCGCCCGCGACGGGTGTAGCCGGCTTTTCGGCCGCGAGAAGTGCGAGGCCAAGACGCTCGACCGCCTGGCGGAGGCCGGAATCGGCTATGCCCGCGACTTGGGCGGCGAGGGCGGCGCGCGCACCCGGATCGACCGGCGTCTGGGCGGGCGCCGGCGTCGGCCGCTTCAGTTT
>DATDHA010000407.1:0-1721 GCA_036521815.1 Alphaproteobacteria bacterium
GTAGGCGGCTCGAGGGCGGCAAGCACGCCGACATCAACCTGATCGATTTCGACCGGCTGCGCCTCCACGCCCCTGAGGTTGTCCACGACCTCCCGGCCGGCGGCAAGCGCCTGGTGCAACGGGCGGAAGGCTACGAGATGACCTTGGATGCGGGCACCCCGGTGTTCGTGCTTGGCGATCACACCGGCACCAAGCCCGGCCGCCTCGTGCGTCGCGGGCGGTAATTCCGATAGATCCCGGTAGCGCCGGCCTATCGAGGCCGGTAATGGCGCGCTACTATCAAAACCGTGAAACGAAGCGTCGCCATTGCCAAGCTCAGGGAGCATGAGGCCGAACTGAAGCAACTCGGCGTCGAGCATCTTTACTTGTTCGGCTCCACCGCGCGTGACGAGGCGAGGGACGACTCGGACGTCGATCTGTTCTTCGATCACGAAAGGGGCAAGCTCGGTCTCTTCCAGCTGATGGATGTGAAAGAGTTCGCCGTCAGGATTCTCGGGTGCAAAGCTGACATCATGACGCGTGCCAGCCTGCACCCGGCTTTACGAGGACGGATCGAGGCTCGGGCGTTGCGAGTGTTTTGATGGTGTCTGTCGTCCTGCGGCTCTCCGATATCGTCGAGGCAATCGAGCACATCCGCACCGAAACGGCAGGCGTCACACTCGATGCTTTTGAGGCCGACTGGCGCAAGCGTTGGCTGATGGAACGAGGCCTTGAAATTATCTCCGAGGCCAGCCGTCATCTGAGCGACGACCTGAAAGTCCGGCACCCAGAAATTCCATGGTCGAAGGTGGCCGGCATCGGCAATATCTTGCGGCACGAATATGAGCGCGCCGCCTCGGACGTGCTCTGGAGGGTGGCGCATGACGATTTGCCACCTTTGGACAAGGTCTGCCGCGAGGAGTTGGCGAGAGAACAAGCCCGAGAGCGGTGGGTCGGCATGGCCAGCCCAGACCCGCGCCCAACCTTAGAGGCGCCTGACGACGACCCTTATCTGTGGCTCGAAGAGATCGACGGCGAGCGCTCGCTCGTCTGGGTCGAGACGCAGAATGCGGCAACTCTGGCGCGCTTCGGCGACGCGCGCTTCGCGGCCGACCGCGACACCCTCGCGGCGATTTTCGATCGACACGACAACATCCCGTTAATCGGAAGGCGCGGCACAAGAGTCTTCAACTTCTGGAAGGACGCGGTGCATCCGCGCGGCCTGTGGCGCACAACAACCCTCGACAATTACCGCAAAGAGGCGCCGGAGTGGGACATCCTGCTCGACCTCGACGCGCTGGCGGCAAAGGAAGGGGAAGACTGGACGTGGAGTGGGGCCTCGACGATCCCCGGCACGCACGACCGCGCCATTCTGATGCTGTCGCGCGGCGGTTCGGACGCGGTGGAACTGCGCGAATTCGACTTGCCCTTGCATGACTTCGTTCCCGGGGGTTTCACTCTGCCGGAGGCCAAGGGCGGGGCGGCTTGGCTCGATCGTGACACCCTGTTGCTCTCCTCGGCTTTGGGCGAGGGCATGGCCACCTCCTCGGGTTACGCGCGCACCGTGCGGCTGTGGCGACGCGGGAGCGACCCACGCACCGCGCCGGTCATTTTTGAAACGCAGCCCGAACATATGGCGGTCTGGGCCGATCTGGATTGGGAGGCCGCGGATGAGCGGATCGGGTTCGTCGAGAGGATCGGCTTCTTCGATGCGGTGGTCTGGATCGGCGACCGCAGCGGAC
>DATDHA010000408.1:0-6406 GCA_036521815.1 Alphaproteobacteria bacterium
GTCATCGACGCAACGACAGACGCCGTGTGCTGGTCGGAAAGGTGCGCATAGCGCTTCACCATTTGGAGCGTCTTGTGTCCCAACACTTCCGCGATTTCGGCAAGAGATGCACCATTCATCGCGAGATAGGACGCCGTGCTATGCCGCAGATCGTGGAAACGAAAGTTCCTTATTTCTGCACGGCGAAGAGCATTCTGCCAGGCGGTCCTCAGGCTAGCCCGCTCGCCTCGACGACGGCCCTCGAACACGAGATTTCCCTCTTCGCGACCCAAAGAAGCCAGGCCCTGCATAACTTTCAACGCATGTCCCACGAGTGGGACCGCACGGCGCTCGTCATTCTTGGTCCGATGAAGAACGATGGCGCCGCGCCTGAAGTCAATATCCTCCCACCGCAATCCGAGCAATTCGCCCTGCCTAACTCCAGTCGAGATCGCCACAACGACCGCCGGATAGAGATATTTATTTCGACTCTCGCCGCACGCGCGCAGCAACCGTGTTCGTTCGTCGTCGGATAGAAATCTCACTCGTCCCGTTGGCTCCCTTAGTTTCGAAACATGCCGTGCAGGTGACGCCTCCAGCCACCCCCATTCTCTCGTGGCAACGGACAGTGCGTGAGAAAGCGCGGCAAGATACCGATTGACGGTCCCAGCGCTTCGCTTCTTATTGCCGCGAACGACCTCGGTCGCAAGTCGATCGCGACATTCCACGATATGCGCGGGCGAGAGGTCCGCGAGGATTCGGGCTCCTAGTTGGCCGCTCCACCACATGAGCTGAGCCAACTGCAAATTGAACGAACGTTCCTTACGCGGCAACACCGTCTCAATGTATCGATCGATGAGGTCTGCGACGCTATGACGCTTGGCCTCCGATGTCTTGAAGTGCCTTCCCTCGCGTATCGCAGACTCGATTTGCTGGACCCATCTGCGGGCATCAGTTTTGCGCTCGAAAGTTGCGCATTGAATTGGATGTCCCTTCAGCCGAACTTGAGCGCGATATTTGGTGCGACCGTTGCTGGATTTCCGTGCCTGGATGTAAGCCACCCGTGCCACTCCCTGCCGTCAGGAGATGACGATAGCCACTAGGTTGGGCCTGATCAATGAAAATGCACCAAACGTGCACCAAAGATGAAGCTCAAAATATTTTGGAGATGGGAGAAGGGGGGTAACTTATTGAATTTGCTGGTGCCCCCGGGGAGACTCGAACTCCCACGTCCTTGCGAACAACAGATTTTGAGTCTGCCGCGTCTACCGGTTCCGCCACAGGGGCCTGCCACCCGTCGCCAGGCGCTCTCGCTCGTTCGGGCCGGATCATAGCCGAGGCGGGCGGGCGGTCAACTGTTGAGCGAGCGGGGTCCGGATCGGCGGGGTTTCAGTTCATCCGCACGGCAAGGAAGGTCATGCGCGCCGCGTTGAAGCCGAAGTTCGGCAGCCGCCGGCGCGGATCGAACCCCGCCGCCCGCAGCAAATCGAGCATTTCGGCCTCGCGGTACGTGCTGAGGCCAGCCTCTATGCGCAGCCGCCGATAATCCGAGAAAAAGGTCGAAGCGAGACCGAGGAGGGCAGCCCCCAGAAAGCCGAATCGGACGGCGGTCTTGAGGAGCGACCCGGCATCGGCAAGCATTCCGAGATCGGGCGGAACGATATCCGCAAGGGCTAGCACACCCAGAGGCTTGAGCAAGTGCCGCCAAAGTGCGAGAAGCCCCGGCAATTCCTCGCGCGGGACATATTGGAGGACCGAATTCACGACGATGAGGTCGAGCGAGGCGGGTGCGAGTGCCGCGAGCCCCGCATCGTCGAGCACGGCGATCTTTGCACTGTCGGCAAAGCGTGCGGCGGCCCGCTCGCGCACGGACTTCACCGCATCGAAAAGGAACAGGCGCTCAGTCCGCTCCGCAACCCGCCCAGCCTCGAGCGCTTCGCCGCAACCGTAATCGAGGACCACGGGTGCCGTGCCCGAAGGAAGCACGGCAAGGACGTCGTCCGCGATCTGCCGGTAGTGGACGGCCCGGTGCCGCTCGTTCACGTAGATGCGGTTGGCACCTTCCCAGAACCCAAGCCAATGAGACATTCAGCCCATACCTCGCAAGCCGCGGACCGGCACCCGCGGCACTATGCCCGCGGGATTCCGGCAATGCGAGCGGGATTGCCGGAGGGAATCGTAGCTGCTAAACCGGCGCGACCGGCCAGCGAGGGCTGGCCGGCGCGGGTAGGTGCCGCCCCATCGTGGAGAGGGATTCGTTTGCTGAGAAACCTCTATGACCGGACCATGCGGCTCGCCGGCCACCGCCACGCGATCTGGGCGCTCGCCGGGGTAAGCTTCATCGAAAGCTCGGTCTTTCCGATCCCGCCCGACGTCCTGCTCATCCCCATGGTGCTCGCAACCCCACGCCGGGCATGGAGGCTTGCCGTGGTCTGCACGGTCGCCTCGGTTGCCGGCGGCTTTCTCGGCTACGCGATCGGCTATTACGCCTTCGCGGCGATCGGCTTGCGCGTGCTCGAGTTTTACCACGCATTGGACAAGTACGAAGCACTCAAGGCGTCGTTCGCCGAGTGGGGCATGTGGATCATCATCGTCAAAGGCATGACGCCTATCCCCTACAAGATCATCACGATCGCGAGCGGCGCCTTTCAATTCGACCTTTTGAAATTCACGCTCGCCTCGGTGATCTCTCGCGGCATGCGCTTTTTCCTCGTTGCAGGCCTGCTGCGCCGTTTCGGCGAACCGATGCGCCGCTTCATCGAAGAGCGCCTCATGCTGGTGACAAGCGTCTTCGCGATCGCGCTCGTAGGCGGCTTCGTTGCCCTGCGCTATCTCTAGGAGAAAGAGTCATTGTCTTCCCCCGATCGATCGATCGCCGCCGAACGCCTCCCACTGGCGCTGATCCTGGCCGCTTCCGTCGCAACGCTCGGCGGCGCCTTTCTTTTCCAATATGTCGGCGGCCTGGCCCCGTGCGTGCTTTGCGTCTATGAGCGGTATCCCTATGGTGCCGCGATCGCACTCTCCCTTGTCGGCGTTTTCGTCCGGGATGCGCGTTGGCGCCGCGCGATCCTCGCCCTTTCGGCACTCGCCTTCCTGATCGATGCCGGGATCGGCGTTTATCACGTCGGCGTGGAGCAGCACTGGTGGGAAGGTAGTGCCGCCTGCACCGGGAGTGTCTCGAGCGGCAAGGCGATGACGTTCGAAGCGTTTCGCCAACAGATTCTTTCGACCGACGTGGCACGCTGCGACCATATTCCCTGGTCATTGTTCGGCGTGTCGCTTGCCGGCTACAATGTGCTGATCTCCATCGCACTTGCGCTCTTTGCGGCGTGCGCAGCGCGCACTACCTTGAACGAGAGGTCTCGATGACCAAGGCGAGCGCATCTTCGGGCCGCGCACACCCACACCACACCGGCGAAAGCCGCCTGCCGGGCGATCCCGACAAGCAGGAGCTTCTTGCGCGAATGATCCGCGTCGACCACGCGGGTGAATACGGCGCCAAGCGCATTTACGCTGGCCAGCTCGCCGTTCTCGGTCACCGGGCCGAGGCCGCGACGATCCGCAAGATGGCGGCACAGGAGGAAGTGCATCTCGCCGCGTTCGAGAAGCTGATGGTCGAGCGCCGCGTGCGCCCGACAGCCCTTCATCCGCTCTGGCATGTGGCGGGCTTCGCACTGGGTGCTGCCACCGCACTCCTCGGCGAGCGCGCGGCAATGGCGTGCACCGTCGCGGTCGAGGACGTCATCGACGATCATTACAAACGTCAGGCCGAAGCACTCGGCGACGACGAAACCGAGCTGCGCAAGACGATCGAGACATTCCGCGGGCACGAGGTCGAGCACAAGGAAATCGGTCTCGCCCATGGAGCGGAGGCCGCACCGGGCTACCCGCTCCTCTCGGGCGCCATCAAGGCTGCCTCGCGGCTCGCGATCTGGCTCTCAACGCGGGTTTGAAGCGACAAGACCGATTGCTCAAGCCCGATCCGATCGGACCAAAATGGAATCGCGAGGCCCTCCTCACCCTTCCCTCTCCTCCCCCGGCGGGCGAAGCCCGCCTCTCTGCGTCACGCACAAGAGCGTGCGTTCGCACGCGGGAGGAGAGGGTTGCGCAGGGTTAGCGAAGGATCGCTGAGCTTACCCGAAGCTGGGTGAGGGGGCGGTGGATCAACTTAATCGCGTCACGCTCTAAAAGCGCTTCAGGAGCCGGTCGATATATTCGCGCTCGATCGGCGGGCGCTGACGCTGGCCGGCGCGGCGTTGAAGCTCTTCCTGGATCTCGCGCGCGCGCTGAATCGTACCGTGGTCCGGAATCTGCACGTCGTTGCCGTCGAAATTCCCAAAGCCCGGCATCGTGCGGCCCAACGGATCGCGCGCCGGCCCGAAGGCGTCGAGATCCTCGGGATCGCCCTCCTCGCCGAGCTGCTGGCGCAAGCCTTCCATCATCGCCTGGCGACCTCGGCGCAACTGGTCGAGCGCCTGCGACTGCGGATTGACGGCATCGCCCGGCTCGCCGCGGCTGAGCGCATCGGTCGCGTCGCGCATAGCACGCTCAGCCAGGCCGAGTGCATCGGGGATCTGGCCCGCCATCTCGCCCATGCGGCGCATGAGGTCGCCGAGCATATTGCGCAGTGCCTCCTGTTCGGAAGCATTGCTGCCCGAGCCCGGGCGCTGCATCGGCATGCCCGTGCCGCCAAGCTGAGACTCCCGGAAGGTCCGCTGGAGAAGCTTGTCTTGGCGGTTGATGAGGTCGTCCATGCCGCGCATCAGGTTCTGAGCGCCATTGCGCCCTTGCTGCGCGTTCGGGTTCATGCGCGCCATCCGCATGTTCTCGAGCATTTCCTGAAGCTGAGCCAGCATCTGGCGTGCCGCGTCCCGAGCGCCGGTGCGCGTCATCTCGCGCATTTGATCGAGCATCTTGTGGAGATCCTGCATCTCGAGCGTGCGCGCGTTCTTGTCCAACTGCTGCTGGTTCTTGTCGGGATTGCGAAGCTGCTCTTCCATCATCGCCTGGAGATAGCGGTCGATCGCTTCTTCGAGCTTGGCGATGAGCTCCTCGATCTCCTTGTCGGGTGCGTTGCGATCGAGTGCGTCCATGAGCTTTTGTTGGAGATCGCGAAGCTCGCGCTCGGCGAGCGAGAGGTGGCCGTCTTCGATCGCGAGTGCCGTGTCCCAGAGAAGCTGCTGCACGTCGCTGATGTCCGATGCGTCGTGGGCGAGCCTCAGGCGTGCGCGGGCCGCGATCAGTGCAAGGAAGACGTTGTAATCGTCAGAAAAGGTCTCCGGCCGGGCCGCGAGCAGGCTCAGCGCCGCGGCGACCTCCTCGTGGCTTTCGGGCTCGATCGTCAGACGCTTGCGCTGCTCGATGATCGCGCGCGCCACCGGGTGGCTGAAATTGCGCTCGGGCAGCGTCATATCGACCGCTTCGCTCCTGCCGACCATGCCGGGCTCATCGGCGGCGAAAAGCTGGATCGTGACCGGCAACCCCGCCCAGGGATGCGGCGTCAGATCGTGAAAGCTTGTCTCATGTGCCTGCCTGGGATGCCCACTCGCAAGCGGAAGCTCGAGCTCGATGGGTGGTTCGTCGGCCGCCGCACCCTTGCGCCTGATCTCGGCCCTCACGCTCGCAAGACCATACTCGTGGCTGGCGGCGTATTCGATCTTCAGCGCCGCTCTCAGCGTACGCGACGGCGGAGAGGCGAACGCCACCTTGGGCGGAAGATCGGGTACGACATTGATCGGCCACTTCCCGATGACGCGACCGCCCTGCTCGACCGTCAGCATGTTGCCGGCGACGATCGAGTCCTCGAGTTGAGAGGTGCTGTCGTCAACCGACTTGAAGGGGATGACCCGGCCGCCCACCACGAGCCGCACCGCACCGGAGCCGCCTTTGACGCGCGCGAGCACCTTGCTGTCGGCCGGCACATCGATCGGGGTGCGCACCTCGGCACTGTCCTTTGGCGCCGCGGCGGCTTGCTTCGCATCGCTGTTGCCGGCGGTTACGAAGATGGGGGCGAGACCGGTATATGCGGGTGGTGTAAGCCAAAGCTGGACGACGGCGGGACTCCGCGCCGAAAGCGGGCCAAGCTGCGGCATCAAGGCCGCGGCGAGCCGGCCGGGTGCGGCCCCACCCGCTTCGAGAAAACCGAGCGCCAAGAGGAGCACGATGAGCAGGCGAAAGGCCATCGGGTCCCGACCGGCCAAGCCGGGACGGGGCAGTTTCACGCGCACCTTGTCGAGCGCCTTGCGCATCCGCCCCAAGTGAACCCGCCACAACGCCTCGGTGAAATCGTCACCAGCACCGATCGCGAGCTTGTCGTCGAGTGCCGCGAGCGGACGATGAACGAGACCGCTATCGCGCTCGATGCGCCGTTCGGCTTCCGCAACGCTCGGGGCGTGAAGTGCGCGCGCGCCACGGAAGATCGCGAAGC
>DATDHA010000409.1:0-5916 GCA_036521815.1 Alphaproteobacteria bacterium
TCACGCCGTCCGTCGAGCTCGATCTTTGCGGCCACGGCACGATGGCGTCGAGCTACGTTCTTTTCACGATTTTGGAGCCTGGCCGCACGTCTGCGCGGTTCATGAGCCGAGGCGGTCCGCTCGATGTTTTCATGAAGGAAGGCCGCCCGGTGCTCGATTTCCCGGCCATTCCCCTTGTCCGACAGCACGATCCGGCACTCGTCGCCGAAGCGCTCGGCGCCACACCTCTCGAGCTGTGGGAGGCCGATCGCGCGATGGCGATCTTCGAGTCCGAACGGCAGATCAGGGCGCTCGTACCCGACACGGCGCGCGTCGCGGCCCTTCCCTTTCATTCCATTATCGCAACCGCACCGGGCGAGCGGGGCACGGGTGCCGACTTCGTTTCGCGCTTCTTCGCCCCCAAGATCGGCGTTCCGGAAGATCAAGTCACCGGATCGTCCCATTGCATCCTGACACCTTATTGGGCGAAACGGCTCGGAAAGCCTCGGCTCTTCGCGCGCCAGCTCTCGGCGCGCGGCGGCGAATTGTGGCTCGAGGATCACGGCACGCGCGTCCATCTGTCGGGCGATTGCGTCGCTATCGCGAGCGGGACGATCTCGATCTGACCGCATCGCCTGCAATATCGCCCGTCTACGATCGCCCGCCCACTATCGTCAAATGAGATGAACTGCGGAGCTCGACATGCAAATCCCGCTTTATCAGATCGATGCCTTCACCGCGCACCCGTTCGGCGGGAACCCGGCGGCGGTGTGCCCGCTTGAGCGCTGGCTTGACGACGGAACGATGCAGGCGATTGCCGCCGAGAACAATCTCTCCGAGACGGCGTTCTTTGTGCCGCAGGGAGACGACTTTCATCTCCGTTGGTTCACACCGGTCCGCGAGGTCGATCTCTGCGGTCACGCAACCCTCGCCTCCGCTTATGTGATCTTCACGCGGCTAGCACCAACGCGCCAGCGCGTCCGTTTCATGAGCCGTTTCGGCTTGCTCGAGGTGACGCGGGAGGCCGACCGACTCGTCTTGGATTTTCCCGCGGTCTCCACCGACGTGCTGGACGATGCCGGGGCCGCTGCCAAGGCCCTTGGCCGCGCACCGGGCGAACTGTGGCGCGGCGACCCCGCAAAGCTGGGTATCACGATGGCGGTTTTCGCGAATGCGGGCGAGGTTAAGGCGCTCACACCCGACCTGGCACTCGTCGCCGCCTTGCCATCGGATGGGATCATCGCGACGGCCCCCGGCGATCCCGGGACCAATGTGGACTTCGTCTCGCGCTATTTCGCACCCGCCGCGGGTATTCCGGAGGATCCGGTGACGGGTGCGATTCATTGCCTCCTCATACCCTTTTGGGCGAAGCGGCTCGGCAAATCGCGGATTTTCGCGCGTCAGGTCTCGAGGCGTGGCGGGGAGCTCTGGTGCGAGGAACGCGGCACGCGTGTCGGCATCGGCGGCCGCTGCGTTGGCGTGATGGAGGGTGCCATCGCCATCTGAGGTGCTGCGAATGAGGCGAAGCAGCACGGCTCCCTTGCCCGATGCGGCGGCCGCAAAAGGCTGCTATATCGTTCGCGGGATCGGTGCTCGCATCCGCCGCGCGCGGGAAAGACAGGGAAGGAGACGCCGTTGAGCAAATACAAGATCGCCGTCATCCCCGGCGATGGCATCGGCAACGAGGTGGTGCCCGAGGGTATCAAGGCGCTCGAGGTGGCAGGCCGCCGCTTCGGCATCGATTTCGCCTGGACGCACTTCCCTTGGAGCTGCGAGCATTACAAGAAGACCGGCAGCATGATGCCGGCCGATGGGCTCGATCGCTTGCGCGGATTCGATGCGATTTTCCTGGGGGCGATCGGCTTTCCCGGCGTGCCCGACCATGTTTCGCTCTGGCAGCTCCTGATCCCGATCCGGCGCGGCTTCAAGCAGTATGTCAATCTGCGCCCCGTGCGGCTGCTCAAGGGCGTGCGGAGCCCGTTGCGCGATCGCGAAGTGGGCGAAATCGATTTCTACATCGTGCGCGAGAACAATGAGGGCGAGTATTCCGACATCGGCGGGCGGATGAACCCGGGCACACCAGAGGAAATGGTTCTGCAGGAGACCGTCTTCACGCGCAAAGGGGTCGACCGGATCGTGCGCTATGCTTTCGAGCTTGCGAAGACGCGCTCGAAGAAGCGCGTGACGTCGGCCACAAAATCGAACGGCATCAAGTACACGATGCCCTATTGGGACGAGCGGTTCCGCGCGATCGCGGCGGAATATCCGGGCGTCAAGTCCGAGCAGTTCCACATCGACATCCTGACCGCGCATTTCGTGCTGCACCCGGATTGGTTCGACGTGGTGGTCGGCTCGAACCTCTTCGGCGACATCTTGTCCGACCTCGGGCCGGCGGTCACCGGAACGATCGCGATCGCACCCGGTGCTAACATCAACCCGGAGCGCGAATATCCCTCCTGCTTCGAGCCCGTGCACGGCTCCGCCCCCGATATCGCCGGCCGCGGCATCGCCAACCCGATCGGGCAAATCTGGTCGGGTGCCATGATGCTCGACCATTTGGGCGAGAAGGCGGGCGCGCGCGCCATCGAGGCGGCGATCGAGAAGGTGCTGGCGGAGAGCGACGTGCGCACCCGCGACATGGGCGGACAAGCGACGACGATCGAGATGGGGGCTGCGATCGCGCAATCGATTTGAGCGGTCGCCGTCGCCAAATATATCTGCAATCTATAATATAATTACATCTTCAGGACTCGCGTTTTCGGACTTCCATTTTCGAATGGGGCCGTGCTACATGGCGCGCGCTGAACGGCTTCGTCGTGACGCCGCAGCGCACTCGGAGGTCGCGCGTCATGAGTACGGATGTGGCAGGGTCCGATCCCGCAGCGATGGGAGCGGCGTCCGCCAATGTTGGGTTTTTGGATAGAGCGGGGCTCTGGAAGGTTGTTCTCGGCAACTTCTTGCTGACGATCGTCACGCTCGGAATTTATCGCTTTTGGGCGAAGACCCGCATCCGGCGTTACTTCTGGAGCAACATCACGATCCTGGGCGAGCCGCTCGAGTACACCGGCACGGGCCGGGAGCTTTTTGTCGGCTTCCTCATCGTACTCGCGATTCTCGCGCCCCTGATCGTCGCCTATTACGTGCTGCAGCGGATATTGCTTGGCAACCCCATCGCGATCCTGGTGCTGCTCGTCGCGTATTTTGTGTTGCTCTTCGTTCTCATTCATATCGCCGTCTTTCGCGCTCGGCGCTACCAGCTCACGCGCACCGTGTGGCGCGGCATCCGTGCTGGTCAGACGGGCTCGAGCTGGGGCTATGTCGGACTCGCCGTACTCTACACCGTGATCAGCGTGGTGACGCTCGGCCTCGCCTCGCCCTGGATGGAGGTGGGGCTCGAGCGCTACAAGATGAACAACACCTGGTTCGGCAATAGCCAGTTCCGGCTCAAGGCTTCGGGCTTCAAGCTGTTCCTTCGCTCGCTCGTGGTTTACGCGCTGTTCTTTGTGCCGGTGATCGTCGCCTATGCCGCGAACTTCTCCTGGCTGATCGCGGCGCAACGTGCCGGCGTCGGCGGCGACCCTGGATTGCCGCCACCTCCCGAGGCGTTCCTGCTCTTTTTCGTCGCGGTCTTTGCGGGCGTTCCGTCTGTGGTTTGGTACACTGTTGCCAAATTCCGCTATTTCGCGAACTCCACGAGCCTGGGTGAAATTCGCCTCAAGTCCGCGGCCAGGACAAGCTCGGTCTTGGGATACGTCATTGTTTTCGTGCTTGGCCTGATTGGGCTGGTGATTCTGCTCGCGATCGTCGTGTCCGTCGTGGCCGGCGTGGCCGCGGTGTCCATGAGCCCCCTTCTGTCTCCGGACGCCGATCCGGTGAGCACCGCTCAGGCGGCCAGGGCGATTTATCTCGTGGCGTTGCCGATCGTGTTCCTCCTCTACCTCCCGCTCTATGAGCTTCTGTCCTATTGCTGGCTTCAGGTCAGCCTTGTCCGCCATTTCGCGACCACACTGACAATCGAGAATATCGGCGAGTTGGGTCGGATCGCCCAGGCGGCCCGGCAAAATCCGAGGTTCGGCGAAGGGCTCGCCGACGCACTCGACGTCGGCGTTGGGGTGCTCTGATCCAGATTCCAGGGCCGACATGACTGGTTCGGCGACCGAGCATTGGGAGGGGCGCTACAACGACGGGCTGACGGCGGCGGCACATGCCGCACGCGCCGTCAGCCTCGCCGGCAACCTCGAAATTCACAGCCTCGAAATTGAGAGTGCGGAGGGGCAAACGCTCGCGTCCTGGCCGCACGCCGAGGTGCGCCTCATCGACCGGCCGGGTCCGCACGACCCCCTTCGCCTTGCCCGTGCGCGCCATCCGGATCGCCTTACGATCACGACGCCGGGTGCCCTTGCCGCGTTTGAGCGGCTGTGCCCCGCACTCCGCAAAAGTGCTTATAAAGGGCCGAGCTGGCGCGCCGTCGCGATCGGGTCGGCAGCGGCACTCGCCTCCTTCTCCTTTGTCTTCTTCGTCCTCTTGCCCCTCCTTGCACGTCAAGCGGCCGACTGGGTGTCGCCTGCGGTGGAAGCGCAGCTTGGCGAAGAGACCGCCAAAGCCGTCATTTCGATCGCGATCAAGCTCGACGATCTGAAGGCGAAGACCGCGCCGGACAAGGGTGCCCAAATCAAATCGCGCGAATGTCACGACATCGAAGGCGTTGCAGCGCTCAAGCAGTTGGCCGATCCGATCGAAGCGCAACTCCATGTCCCGAGCCCGGTGCATATCCGCGTCGTCAACAGCTCGATCTTAAATGCCATGGCTCTTCCCGGCGGCCAGATTCTGGTCTTCCGGGGGCTGATCGATTTCGTGAAGACGCCGAATGAGCTCGCCGGCGTGCTTGCCCACGAAATGGCGCACATCGAATTGCATCATCCAACCGAGGTGGTCATCGAGCGCAGTGCGAGCGCATTCCTGATCGGCCTGGTCTTTGGCGACGTTTTTGGCGGGTCGGCGATGGCCGGGATGGGGCAGGCGATGATCTCCTCGCGCTATAGCCGGGATGCGGAGCGTGCTGCGGATGCACGCGGGATCATGCTCATGGAGGGTGCCGGCCTCAATCCCGGCTCGTTCGCCCAGTTCTTCAAACGCCTTCTGGAGAGAGAGGGAGCCTACAGCGACGTCGCCTCGTTCCTCGCGAGCCATCCTGCGACCGAAGAGCGCGCGAGGCTTGCGGAGCAAGCGCCCACGCAAGGCCGAACCGCACTCGACGACAAGGATTGGAAGGCGCTCAAGGCGATCTGCAAATGAGCGCCCCTGCCGCCGGCAATGTTGGCGTCAACTTTCGTTGTAGGCGACGTGGACGCGTTTTCGCGTTCCCTGTTCGACGTCGTAAATATGGAAGCTGTCCATCTGTCGCCCATAAAGGTGGAGGCTGACGACCGGCTTCCGCGTTTCGGGAACGCCGGTGATATGGATGTGATCCGGGTTCGGCACGAAACTCGTCACGGTGCCCTCGTCGAGCAGGATGACACCGCCGCGTTGGAGCACGATCCCCGCGTCCCCGCCTTCGGCGCGATCGGTTCGGATGTAGTTGCGCTCTTCAAGCACACCTTGCAGCACGCCGACGACGCCCCAACTCCCGTGATCATGCACCGGCGTCCACTGCCCGGGACTCCAAACGAGGGCGAAAAGCGAGAGGCCCTTGTCCTCCGCGATATGGATGGCGTTGCGGGCGTAATGCGCGGGATCGGCGCGATAATGCTCGGGCCGCAGGAAGCCTTCGGCCTCCTTCAAAAGGCGATGCATGAGCGGTGCTGTCGCAAGGACGCAATCGGCCGGCACCGGATTTTCCTGCGCCAACCGCCGACATTCGTCGATGAAGCATGCGAGTGTGGCACTCTCCATCCCGTGCCCCCAATTCTACATCGAGCCTACGTGATAAAGAGGCGG
>DATDHA010000410.1:0-1931 GCA_036521815.1 Alphaproteobacteria bacterium
CCTGCCGCTCCACACCTTGGCGCTCCACACCTTGGCGCTCCACGTCGTGTCGCACCACGTCCTGGCGCAAATCCGAGATCGTGGCGTCCGTCCCGCCGGCGACCTTCGCCGCGCACGGGCGAGCCATTCGCGGGCCGAGCATGCTACATAAGGCGCGCCACGCCGCAACGAGAGAAGAGGTAACCCATGGTGCTGGTCGAGATTACACCCGCGAGTCATTCGCTAACACTCGATTTGGCCTACGCCACCGCGAGGAATTTCACCGGCGCTCCGATCTATCGGCGGGCCGTTTGCTATCTCAATCCAGATGCGGCCCGCCTCCTCGCCCGCGCTGTCGAGCTTGCGGCCGCACTAGGCCTCAGCCTCAAGATTTTCGATGCCTATCGCCCGACCGAGGCGCAGTGGCACATGTGGTCCCATACACCGGACCCGGAATTTCTCGCCGATCCGCGCCGCGGCTCACCGCACTCCCGTGGTGTCGCACTCGACCTCACCGTTGTCGACGATCACGGCGACGAGCTTGAAATGGGCACGGGGTTCGACGCCTTCACGCCGCGCTCCCATCACGGCGACACGCTTGTCTCGCGGGAGGCGCAGCGCAATCGACATCTGCTTCTCGGGATCATGAGTGCCGCCGGATGGGACTCCTACGAAAATGAGTGGTGGCATTATCAGCTCTTCAATGCCCGCCGATATCCGCTGATCTCCGATCGGGCATTGCAGCAATCGATGATGTAAACGAGCCGATCCGACGCAGCGAAGATCGTTTGCATGTCATGGAAACGAAGCTATGGTTCGCGAATGAACACGCGGGCTGAAAAATTACGCAATGCACGTTTCGGGTCGATTTTCTCGGCGATTTCCGGGGCGATTTTCGGGGCGATCTGTTCGTTCGCCCTGAGCACCATCACGGCTGGTGCCGTCGAAGCGGGGGAGTCTGCATCGATAGTCGTATATCAACGCGTCGGCAACCCCGGCAATTCCGGCACCAATGTCACCCTCGCCCAATTCGAAGCGCATCTCGCGGAATTGAAGACCGGTGGCTACAGCGTATTGCCGCTGCCCGACATAATCGCCGCGTTTCGCGAGCACAAGCCATTGCCCGACCGCACCGTCGCGATCACGATCGATGACGGCTATCGCTCGGTTTATGCCGAAGCATGGCCGCGCCTCAAAGCAGCGGGATTCCCCTTCACGGTCTTCGTCGCGACCGAGCAGATCGACGATGCCAGCAGGGATTTCATGACTTGGGACGAAATTCGCGCGCTCGCCAAGGCGGGGGTGACGATCGGCTCCCACGGTACCTCGCATCTGCACATGACCGAAACCTCGGCTGCACAGAACGCGGCGGAGATTCGCGCATCGAACGCACGCTTTATGAGCGAACTCGGCGCCGTGCCGACCGTCTTCGCATATCCCTATGGTGAAATGAGCCTGGCGGCGCGCACCGAAGTGATGACGGCCGGCTACGTCGCCGCGTTCGGCCAGCATTCCGGCGTTGCTTATGCGGGCGGCGATCTATACTTCCTGCCGCGCTTTTCCTTCGACGAAACCTTCGGCGACCTCGAGCGGTTTCGCATCGCGGCGAATGCCTTGCCCCTCCCCGTCGCTGACGTGACGCCAGCGGACCCGCTCACGCGCGTGAACCCGCCGGCTTTCGGCTTCACGGTCGATCCGTCGGTCGGCGCATTGAAGGGTCTCGTCTGCTACTCCGCTTCCGCTCGGAACCTCAAGGTCGAAGCACTCGACGCCCGCCGCATCGAGGTCCGCGCGGATCAGGCGCTCGCACCAGGGCGCATGCGCATCAATTGCACGATGCCGGCGCAGGACCATCGTTGGCGCTGGTTCGGCACGCAGCTCTATATCGAGAAACAGCACTGATGGCATTTGCACGCGCGAGCGCTGCTCGCTATCCCTTACGTGTTGCCGAG
>DATDHA010000411.1:0-2114 GCA_036521815.1 Alphaproteobacteria bacterium
GGACCGTCCTTCGGCACCGCCCAAACGTAGGTGCGCTCTTTGGCGGTGTAGGTGGCAAGGAGCGCTTCACCCGGCTCAAGGGCTGCTTGCGCCTGCGCGATGGTCGCCGGTTTCGGGTCGATCAAATTCACGTAATCGGGATAGCGCTTCTCGATCTCCGCGCGAATCGTCGCGCGCGCCGCACGCAATTGATCGATCTGCCCGCGGAGAGCTTCAACCGCCTTCGAATCCTGCTGATCCGACGGCAACTCGATGATATCTGAGATCGTTCCATTCAGGGTCACGACCTGGCGCTCTGCGTCCTGTTCCCGGCGCACGAGGTCGGCAAGTGCGGGATCACCGACGGCCGAGCGTGCGGCGGAAGCGGTGAGTGCCCGCTGCACGGCGCGCCCACGTGCTGCGTCGGCGATGCGGAACGCCTCGGCGAACGATTCGCGCGCGGCCTCGCCATGTTGGTCGGCCAAGACGCCGAGATAGCTTTCAAGTATCCGGTGGAACCTCACCTCCTGGCCGGTGCCGCCACTTTCATCCTCGATGATCTGGCGCGAACCCTGCAAGAGGATGGGTACCGCCAATCCGAATTCCGCCACTGCGTCCTTCTCGTTTCCCGTCGCCGCGAGCGCCAAGGCATGAAAGCCGTGCGCTTCCGCCGTATTGTAGTGCTTTTCGCCGAGCGCCTTCGTGCGGTATTGCACGGCGCGCGCGGCGACCTCGAGGGCCGCGTCATAGCGCTTGCCCTCGACCAAGGCATTGGCATAGTTCAAATCGCCGCCGATGAGCCGGCGCAGCGATTGCGGATCTTTCGAAAGAGCCTGCTCCATCGCGTCGTATTGCGCGAGAGCATCTGTCCAGCGCTGCTCGATCACGAGCACGTCGGCCAGGTTTCGCCGGGCGGCGTTGAGCGAAAACGAGTTCGGCACATGCCCGGCACGGACGAGCGTGTCGATCGCAACGCGTTGCAACCGTTCGGCCTCGGAATAGCGACCTTGCTGCGCTATGATGAATCCGAGGGTTTCGATCAGGAACGCCGTCTCCTGGCTATAGCGGCCGCGCAGGTGCAATTGGTCGAGGAGCGCCTTGCGCACTTCGATCTCGCCTTCCACAAAGCGCCCCTGTTGCGCGAGATTGAGTGCCAAGTCGCGGGTCACGAAATCCCGACCGGTTTCAAATAACCCCGCCGGGTATTGGACGTCCCAGTGCTTCGAATCCTCGATGACGGCGGTTTCCTCCGCGACGGCGCGCCGGTAATAGGGCTCGGCCTCGGCGAATTTGCCCTGGCCCTGCAGGAACGTGGCACGGCTCCAATCGACCTGCCCCTTAAAGAGATTAATTCGCGCCTGCGCTCGCGGGCCCTTCCACGAGGGAACTCGGGCGAGAGTCGCTTCGCCTTTCTCGAGCCACGAATTTGCCGCCGTCATATCGCCGAGGCGGACGTTCAACTCCGTGAGGTGGTAATAATGCGAGAAAACCGCACCGCGCATGTTCGGCATGCTTTCCGCGAAGGTGACGGCCTCTTCGTGAAGTTTCAGCGCAATCCGCGGGTGCCCGAATTTCTGCTGGGCACCCGCGAGGAAATTGATGTACTCGTTATATTTCTCGGGGTACTCGCCGCGAAGCGGGCGGATGATCTGGACGGCCTCGGCAAAGTCGGCAACCGATTGGTCGGCGCGTCCGATTGCACTCGCGGCTGCGCCTCGCTCCGCATAGAACCGCGCTGCCTCCGCACCTTCAAGACCGGCAGGAGGGGCCGTGTCGGCCTTGATTTTTTCGCCTGCCAACCTTGTGGCGTCCGGCTTTTCCTGGTCGAGGACTGCGGTAATGTCGGAGATCGTGCGCGGCGGGCGCGCGGAATTACCGCTTTCGGCCGCGGAAGTGATCTTGCGCGCTTCGTCGATGGTGACGGCGGGCGCCTGTGCGAGGGCCGGTGTGCCGATGTCGCTCTGGGCATCCCAGCCCCCACCAACGAGCGGGTGACCGGCACCACTACCGCTTCGCTCTCCGGCATCGCAGTACGCGAGCGGGAAATGGACGAAAATTGCTGCGATTGCCAACACCGCCAAGCCGCGCTCGACCGTCGAAACCGTGCGCAGTCTCGGAAAATCAAGGAATCTCTT
>DATDHA010000412.1:0-3920 GCA_036521815.1 Alphaproteobacteria bacterium
GGAGACCCGCTGGGGGGCGATGCGACGGAAGGAAGAATCTTCGCTGGCGGCGGAACTCTGCATGGCGCAGCCCGTAAGTGGTATTAATAATAGACCACTTACGGGTATAGCTTTCGGCGCGCCCGCAAGTCAAGAAAGAGGTGGAGCGGCCTGTGCATGTCACTTGCTGCCGCGGCGCGCCAACACGATGCCCGTGAGCACGATGCCGCCCGCGAGGACCTGGATAGGGGCCGGTGCTTCGCCGAGGATCGGCCAAGCGACGATCATGGCGTAGATCGGCTGGATGAGGAGGCCGATCGCGATGAAGCTCGCCGGAAGCTCGGCGAACGCGTAGGTGATCATTCCTTGGCCGGCGACCTGGGAGACGAAAGCGAGGCCGAAAAGGGCCGCCCAGCCTTTGAAGGTCGAGGGGATGAGCGGGTCTCCCGCGATCTGCGAGACGGCCAACAGGAGTAGCGCGGAGATCGCCGCCGTCCAGGTCATGAGTGTCGCCGTCGAAAAACGGCGGCGCAAATTCTGGGTCGCGATCAAATAGCAGCTCCAGAAGAAAGCCGAGCCCACGGCAAGCAAATCCCCGACGATCTGATCGCCGCCCAGCGTGACACTCTCGCCCATGAGCGTGGCGACGCCGGCCAAGGTGAGCGCCAATCCGACGAGAAAGACGCCGCCAAAGCGCTCGCGCAGGAAAATGAAGGCGCCGAGCGAGACGAAGATCGGCGACATGTTCGCGATGAGCTGGCCGTTTGCGACCGAGGTGTAATGCATGCACCAACACCAGCACGTCGTGTTGATGCCGAAGAGGACACCCGCCACGACAAGATCGCGATAGTCGCGCCAGCCGCTCGGCCGAGCAAACGTCTTGAGGCGCGGCCGCTCCCACCGAAGCCAAAGGAACAGCAACGGTGTCGAGAGGAAGACGCGGTAGAACCCGGTCGCCGTCGGCGGAAGCTCGGAGAGCTTGATGAAGATGCCCGAAAGGGAGGTTGCGAAGCCGCCGAGGAAGAGGGCCGCGAGTGCAAAGCGCGTGGCGCGAAGCCGGGCCGCCGCACCCGATTCTGGCGCGCCAGTCTCTGCAACGGGTGCTGGCGGCGAGGACACGGTCATCGCGCCGTTATAGGATGCCGGAGCTGCGCCGTCGTAGTGACCTTTCTGCAAGGCTCGGCTGCTTCAAAGCGCAGCACTTTCGACTATAGTGCGCTCCATGACCAGGACGACGAGCCAATCGGGGAATGCCGCGGTGCCGCCCTCCGCCCCACTCTTGAGCGCCGACGAACCGCCGGCCTTCGAAACGGTCAATCTCGAGGGCGCAGCACCGTTTCTTCTGATTTGCGATCATGCGAGCCGTCGGGTGCCGAAGGCGCTCGACTCGCTCGGCCTCGACGCGGCACTTCTGCGCCGCCATATCGGATGGGACATCGGTGCCGCCGATGTCGCGCGCTCGCTTTCCGCGCATTTCGACGCGCCCCTTATTCTTGCGGGCTATTCGCGTCTCGTCATCGATTGCAACCGTGCCCTTACCGACACGTCATCGATCCCCGAGTCGAGCGATGGCGTCGAAGTCCCCGGCAATCGCAAGCTCGAGCCCACCGATGGAAAGCGCCGACAGGACGCACTCTTCCATCCCTATCACGCCGCGATCGATGAGATCCTCGCGGGCTTCCGGGCGCGGGAAAGGGTCCCGGCACTCGTCTCGATTCACAGCTTCACGCCGGTTTTCGACGGCTTTGAACGGCCGTGGCAGATTGGCATTCTGTGGGACCGGGACTCGCGAGTGGCAGTACCGCTGATGGCGCACTTGCGCAAGAACCCCGGCCTCGATGTGGGCGACAATGAACCCTACTCCGCGCGCGAGCCGAAGGGGTACAGCGTCACCACGCACGCGGTCGCACATGGCTATCCGCACGTCGCGGTCGAATTTCGCCAGGATTTGATCGATACGCATCATGGTGCCGCGACGTGGGCAGAGCGGTTCGCCGTGGCACTCGCACCCATCATGCGTGACGGCTCGATCTTTCGCGTGGAACACTTCCGGTGAGCAAGCCCACGCAGCATGTCGAGGAGCCAACCTTCACGGTCGGCATGGAGGAAGAGTATCTCCTCGTCGACCGGACGAGCCGCGACCTCATCAGCGAAGCACCGCCGACGATGCTTGCCGAATGCGAGGCCCTTCTCCAAGGCCAGGTCACGCCGGAATTCCTGCAGTCGCAGATCGAGGTCGGCACGCGAATCTGCGCGACACTCGGCGAGGCGCGCGCCGAGCTCGCGCACATGCGCAGGACGGTCGCCGGTGTCGCGGCCAACCACGGCCTCGCCATCATCGCGGCGTCAACGCATCCATTCGCGAGCTGGCACAGCCAACGCCCGACCTCGAAGGAGCGCTATGAAATCCTCGCGCGCGATCTTCAAGGGGTGGCACGCCGGCTCATCATCTGCGGCATGCACGTCCATGTCGGGATTCCGGACGACGATTTGCGCATCGATCTCATGAGCCAGGTCAGTTACGTGCTGCCGCACCTACTGGCGTTGAGCACGTCCTCGCCCTTTTGGCGCGGGAGCAACACGGGCCTCATGTCGTACCGGATCGCCGTCTTCTCGGAACTGCCGCGCACGGGGCTGCCCGAGCAGTTCGACAGTTGGGGCGAGTATCAGCGCCATGTGCGCGTGCTGGTCAACGCCGGGATCATCGAGGACGCCTCGAAACTCTGGTGGGACGTCAGGCCGTCGGCGCGCTTCCCAACCCTTGAGATGCGCATCACCGACATTTGCACGCGCCTCGAAGATGCCCTCGCGATCGCAGCACTCTATCGCTGCTGGCTGCGGATGCTGTGGCGGCTCCGGCGCGACAATCAACGCTGGCGGCGCTATGCCTCGATGCTTATCAATGAGAACCGCTGGCGCGCCCAGCGCTACGGATATGACAGGGGCCTGGTCGATTTCGGCAAAGGTGCGATCGTGCCCTATCCCGACCTGCTCGAAGAAATCCTGGCGATCGTGGCGCCCGACGCGGCACATTTCGGCTGCGAGGCCGAAATCGCGCATGCCCGCACGATCATCGCGCGGGGGACTTCGGCGCATCTGCAGATCAAGGCGTTCGAAGATGCGAGGGCAACCGGTGTGAGCGAAAGCGAATCGCTCAAAGCCGTCGTCGACATGCTGATCGGCGAGACCCTGAACGGACTCGACGGTGACGCGCGAGCACTGCCGCATTAGCCGTGGCGGCGACACCGCACGGCCTCGATTGACCTGACGTGACGCGATCCTACATAAATGGCCTGGACGGATGGAATGAGGGCCAAATGAACGCTGATGACAGGACTCGCACGGAACTCGAGGCTGCCGCCTTCCGGCGCCTCGTCCAACATCTGCGCGAACGTGTCGACGTGCAGAATCTCGATCTCATGAATCTCGCGGGCTTTTGCCGGAACTGCCTCTCGCGCTGGTATCGGGAGGAGGCGGAGGCGCGCGGGCTCACCTTGCCGGACGAGAAGGCGCGTGAGATCGTCTACGGCATGCCCTACGCCGAATGGAAGAAGAAGCACCAGAAGGAGGCTTCGGGCGACCAGAAGGCCAGCTTCGCGAAATCCGGCCCGGGTCACCACTGAACGCGCGCCGACGCTTGCGTGGCACGGCTCTTCGATTTGATCGTCATGGTCGACTGGTCGGCGGCGAGCCGGCCGGGCCCGCGCACCGAGTCGGCCGACCAGATTTGGATTGCCTGGGGCTCGCCCCGAAAAAAGCCGCACCCCCGATATTGCCGCACCCGGCAGGATGCGTTCGAGCATTTGCTTGGCTTGCTGACGGAATGCGCCAGCCAAGCGCTTGTCGGTTTCGATTTCCCCCATTCCTACCCGAAGGGCTCGGGCCTCGGCGGCGGACGCAGGCTTGCAGCACATCTCGCATCGCTCGTCGAGGATCGTCCC
>DATDHA010000413.1:0-1568 GCA_036521815.1 Alphaproteobacteria bacterium
GGATGCCCAAGCCGCGGTAACGCGAGCACGTCAGGACGCGGTCGACCCCGCATCATCCGCGTGGATCGGGGAAGCGCTCGTGTGGCAATCGCAGGTCGAGCTGGCGCAGGGCAAGCGCGCCGCGGCGCAGGCAAGTGCTCAGCAGGCCATGGTGCATCTGCAGCAAAACCTCAATCCCGCTCACCCGCTCATCGCGACCGCGCGCCGATTGGCGGCGGGATCGAGCTGACCTCCTCCCGAAAGGCTCGCCTGCGCTCGAATCGGCCCCGTCAGGATCGCCTTCTGATCGATTAATCGATTATTACGGACTAAAAGATCGATTTTAGAGGCATCGATCGCTTGCGGCTCGAGCCGAGAGTCTCTAGAATTTATGCTCGATTAACCAAACCTTACATCTGTAAAGGTTGATTTAACGAGCATGAAAATAACCCAATCCGCCCTCCTGGACTCAAGGCAAGCTGCTGAGGTGAAGAAGCTAGGGACAGCGCTGGCACGACTACGGATTGCACGCGGCGTGAAGCAGGACCAGGCGGCATTGCGGGCCGGCCTGTCACGCAACACCGCCTACCGCCTGGAAAAGGGCGAGCCCGGAATCGCGGTGGGGCAGATTCTGCGCTATCTCGATGCCATCGTGCCGGGCAAGACCCTGCTCGAGCTGTTGTCCGAGTCCGATCCAGCGTTAGCCGCACTCACCGCGAAGGAACAGCGTCGACGGGTCCGGGAGCTGTCAACGCGCGAGCTCGATGAGATCGACTTCTGACCATGCCCGCGACCGACCAGAAGTTATTTGTATTCACCTACATCGATACCGAGTGGGTGCCCTGCGGCCAGCTCACGATGACCGAGGACGCAGCGAAGCTGCTGGCCTCGACGTTCGCGTACGGCTTGCGCTATCTGCAGCGCCCCGGCGCGGTCGAAGTGGATCCGGTGACCCTCGGCATTCAGGACAAGGATCTGGTTCGCGGCAAAGCGCTGTTTCCCCCTAACAATCTCGCCTCGTTCGGCGGAATTCGCGATGCGGCCCCCGACGCCTGGGGCCGGCGAGTGATCGAGTCGCGACTGAGGGTCCCCGCCAACAGCCTGCCCGAGTCGGCGTACCTGGTTCACGCGGGCAGTCAGCGCGTCGGTGCGCTCGACATCCGGTCTTCCCGGGATTCATCCGCCACACCCGGATTTGGCACCTGGAACAACCTCGAGTACCTGATGGAGGCCGCGCAACGGATCGATGAGGGCTTGCCGGTTCCTGCACCGCTCGAGGAGATCTTCGCCGAGGGCAGCGCGCTCGGCGGCGCGCGGCCGAAAGCGACCGTGCGGGATGACGAACGGATCTTGTGGCTCGTCAAATTCCCGAGCCGCAAGGATGCGCTGGCGGTTCCCATTGTCGAGGCGGCGACGCTGCGCCTGGCGGCCGCCGCGGGCCTCACCGTGCCTCCGGTGAGGCTGATCCAGTTGGGTTCCCGGACCGTGATGCTGATCCGCCGCTTCGACCGGTATTGGGCCAAGGCGGGGCAGGACGCGCCGCTCCCGGAAGATCTCCTCAGCACGGTTCCGGCGTACGGATTGGCGGA
>DATDHA010000414.1:0-11395 GCA_036521815.1 Alphaproteobacteria bacterium
GTAAGGGCCGGTTCGCCCGAAGCCGGAAATCTCGCAGTAAATCAGGGTCGGATTGATCGTCGCGAGCTGTTCGTAGCCGAGGCCGAGCTTGGCCATGACGCCGCGGCGGTAGTTCTCGATCAGAACGTCGGTGCCGGCGACGAGGCGGCGCAGGACCGTTTTGCCGTCCTCGCTCTTGAGGTCGATGGCGATGCCGCGCTTGTTCCGGTTCATCATCATGAAAGCGGCGGACTCGCCGCCGATTTCGGGCGGGACCATCCGACGCGTGTCGTCCCCGCCCGGAATGCGCTCGACTTTCACGACATTGGCGCCGAGATCGGCAAGCATAAGCCCGCAGACCGGCCCCGCCATCACGTGAGCCAGTTCGAGAACCTTGATGTCTCGGAGCGGTCCGGCTTGTTCCGCTGGCATGGCCTCCTCAGGCTGCTTCTGCTATAGCGCTCCGGCTCGTCACGCCGAGGGCGCGTTCTGGACGCATCCAGAATGCGATCACCGCACCCGCGAGGAGCAGGCCGATCGAGCCCCAGAACGGCACGTGCCAGTCACCCGTGAAATCGACGAGCCAGCCAAACACGACCGGCGAGAGGAATCCCGCGACCGCCGAGCCCGTATTCATGACGCCGCTCGCCGAGCCCGAGTACTTCGGTGCGATGTCCATCGGCACCGCCCAGATCGGGCCGATGGTCACCTCGAGGCAAAAGAATGCGCCGCCGAGTGCTACCGTTATGATCGTGAGGTCCTTGAGCAGCAGCACCGGGACGAGGAAGCAGAGCGACGCCAGAAGGCTGACGACGATGACGTTCCGCCGCGCCACCACCAGGCTTCCGGTCTTGCGAAGCATCCAATCGCTGATGATGCCGCCCGCGACATCCCCGACGGCGCCGAATGCGGTGACGCCAAAGGTGAAGAGCGCTGTCTTGGTGATTTCGAGGTGATAGCCCTCGCGAAAAAACGACGGAATCCAGGTGAGATAGAGCCACAGGGTCCAGGCGTAGCAGAAATAGACGATCGTCGTCGGCATCATGCGCGCCAGCAGCTCGCGCCACGGCACCGGCTCGGCCTCGACCGCACGGCCGCCGCGATAGGCGGGAAGTGCCGCGAGCTCGCCCTCGGTCATGCCCTTATGCTTGCGCGGGTCGTCGCGGAAATACCATGCCCAAGACAAGACCCATAGGAAGCTCACCGCGCCAAGGATGACGAACGAGCTGCGCCAGCCCCAGTTGACGATGAGCCACGCGAGGATGAGCGGCGTGATCGCGATGGCCGCACGCGAGAAGCTGTGGGTGAGGCCCTGTGCGAAGGCGCGCTTGCTCTTGGCGAGCCAATTCGACATTGCCCGGGTTGCGGTCGGGAATGTCGCACCTTCTCCAAGGCCGAGCACGAAGCGGACAAGAAGAAGTACCGCAAAACCGTTGACGAGGCCGGTCGCGATCGTCGCGGCGGCCCACACGAATCCGCACATGCTCAACGTCAAGCGTGGGCCGAGCCGGTCGCCGATCCAGCCGCCGGCGATTTGAAAGAGGGCATAGGCGTATCCGAAAGCACCGAAGGCGTAGCCGAGCTGGCTGTTGCTGAGGCCGAGTTCGCCCTTGATGTCGGTCGCCGCGATGCCCGTGTTCACCCGGTCGACATAGGTGATGAAATACATGGCGCAAAGGAAAGCCAGAAAGACGTTCGTCGCCGTAAAAAGCCGCCGCGGCGGCACTTTCATCAGAGTCATCGTTCCTCCCTGATCGGCTGTTTTGATTTTTTTGGCGGCCGATATTCGCCGAGTTATTCGTAAATTCACCGCCAGAGCGGCACTGGACCGGGGGTTCCTGAGCTATTGGTCCAAACACGCCTATGCGGCACTCGCGGCGTTCGTTCCATAGTTGCCGCCGAGGTAGCCGATTGCCGCGGAAACCCCGCTGCCCTTGATTGGCACGCCCGCCGCCTGCAGGCCCATCTCGACGCCGCAAAGGGTTCCCGCAAGCATCAGATCGTTGAAATCGCCGAGATGGCCGATGCGAAACACCTTGCCCTGAAGCTTGCCGAGCCCGCTGCCAAGCGAGAGATCGTAGCGCTCAAGGGTCACCTTGCGGAACGCGTCGGCGTCATGTCCGGCGGGCAGGAGGATCGCGGTCAACGAACTCGAATATTCCCGCGGGTCGAGGCACAGGATTTCGAGGCCCCACGCCCGCACCGCGCGCCGTGTCGCCTCGGCGTGGCGGTCGTGACGCGCGAAGACGTTGTCGAGGCCCTCCTCGAGCAGCATCGCAATCGCTTCCTTGAGGCCGTAAAGCAGATTGGTCGCGGGCGTGTAAGGAAAATAGCCGGTCGCGTTCGAGGCCAGCATCTCCTCCCAATTCCAATAGGAACGCGGGAGCTTCGCTGTCTTGCCGGCCGCGCGCGCCTTCTCGCTCACGGCATTGAAGCTCAGGCCCGGCGGGAGCATGAGCCCTTTTTGCGACCCGGAGACCGTCACGTCGACCCCCCACTCGTCATGGCGGTAGTCGATCGAGGCCAGGGAGGAAATCGTGTCGACCATGAAGAGAGCGGGGTGCTTCGCGCGATCGATCGCCGCACGCACCTCGGCCACGCGGGAGGTAACGCCCGTCGAGGTCTCGTTGTGGACGATGCACACGGCCTTGATCTTGCGTGCACGATCCTCGGCAAGCTTCGCCTCGACCGTCGCCGGATCGACGCCGTGACGCCAATCGCCGGGGATCAGCTCGATCTCAAGTCCGAGCCGGCCCGCCATGCGAAACCAGAGGCTCGCGAAATGGCCGGTCTCGGCCATCAGCACCTTGTCACCGGGCGATAGCGTGTTCACGAGTGCCGCCTCCCATGCCCCGGTGCCGGAAGCCGGAAAGATCACGACCGGTGCCTTTGTCTTGAAGATCTTCCTGATGCCTTCGAGGAGTTCGCGGCCCATGCGACCGAAGGCCGGCCCGCGATGATCCATCGTGGGGTTGTCAATCGCCCGCAACACGCGATCCGGCACGTTGGTCGGGCCGGGGATCTGAAGGAAATGGCGGCCGCTTTGATAGGTCATGAGTTGTGCCCGCTCGTACTGAGAATATTGGAAATCATAGGCATGTGGAACCTCGGGAAATTATGCATTCAAAATGCCGGCTGTCAACCGGATCACTGGTCTTAACTTAATATATTGATATAACTAAATTAACTTTAAAAATACCCAAGATGTAACACAACACGATATCACGATTGCATTCAATTTTAACATCGGCGATGATGCCGGGGACAACGTCGAAATGGGCACGGCAGCGGATGGGCGAGGCATCGTTTGAGCGTCAGCGTGAGGCTCCGGCGGGCAAGGCCGGTGCCGAGAGTGCGCGCAAGGGCGGCAATCGCACCGCCAAATCCCGCATCGGCGATTCGGCCCTCGCCGCCCGTTTCCGGCGCGAGATCGAGGGTGAGGTGCGCTTCGACGCCTTCACGCGCGGGCGCTATTCGACGGATGCGTCGATCTACCAGATTGAGCCGATCGGCGTCGTCGTTCCGAAGCGCGAGGCGGACATTGCGCGCATCGTCGAGATCGCGGCGGCGGAGGGGGTCCCGGTGCTGCCGCGCGGCGGCGGCACGTCCCAATGCGGCCAGACGGTCGGCGAGGCGGTCGTCGTCGATGTGAGCCCGACGCTCAACCGCGTCATCGAACTCGACGCACCGAACCACCGCGCCGTCGTCGAGCCCGGTATCGTGCTCGACCGTCTCAACGCCATCCTGCGCCCGCACGGCCTCTTCTTCCCGGTCGACGTGTCGACCTCGAGCCGAGCGACGATCGGCGGCATGACTGGCAACAATTCTTGCGGCGCTCGCTCGATCCGCTTCGGCACCATGCGTGACAATGTGCGCGCGATCGACGCCACCCTCGCCGACGGCACGAGCATGCGGTTTGCCGAACTCGAGGCCGGTGCAGCCAACGCAAGCCTGGCTCCGGCGCAGCGCCGCATGACCGCGGCCCTCCTCGATCTCGGCCGGCGCGAGGCGGACGAAATCGCGACACGTTTCCCCCACCTCCAGCGCCGCGTGGGTGGCTACAACATCGACGCCCTCACCCAGCACGGCGCCAACGCGCCGCCGATCAACTTGGCGCATCTTCTCGTGGGCTCGGAGGGCACACTAGCCTTCTCGCGCCGCATCGAACTTCGCCTCCACGCGATCCCCAAGCACAAAGTGCTCGGCGTCTGCCATTTTCCGACCTTCTATCAGGCGATGGCCGCGACCAGGCACATCGTGGCCCTCGGCCCTGACGCCGTCGAGCTCGTCGACCGCACGATGATCGAGCTTGCGCGCAGCATCCCGATCTTCCGCCCGACGGTCGAGCGTTTCGTGCGCGGCGAGCCGGAGGCAATCCTCCTCGTCGAGTTCGCTGGCAACGAGCTCGATCCCCAGAAGGTTCGGCTGCGCCAGCTCGTCGAACTCGTGGCCGATCTCGGATTTCCGGGCGGCGTAGTGGAAGCGGCCGATCCCGCGTTTCAGCGCGACGTGTGGGAGGTGCGCAAGTCCGGGCTCAACATCATGATGTCGATGAAGGGCGACGGCAAACCGGTCTCGTTCATCGAGGATTGCGCCGTCTCGCTCGACGATCTCGCCGACTATACCGCTCGCCTCACGGAGATCTTCACCAAGCACGGCACGACCGGGACCTGGTACGCCCACGCCTCGGTCGGCTGTCTCCACGTCCGCCCGGTCCTCAACATGAAGGACGCGGAGGGGGCCAGGAAAATGCGCGCGATCGCGGAGGAAGCCTTCGAGATCGTGCGCGAGTACAAGGGCTCCCATTCCGGCGAGCACGGCGACGGGCTCGTGCGGTCGGAGTTCCACGGACCCATGTTCGGCGCCCGGATGGTTGCGGCGTTCGAAGCGGTCAAGGACACGATCGACCCGAACGGCCTCTTCAATCCCGGCAAGATCGTGCGCGCCCCGAGGATGGACGACCGCACCCTCTTCCGCTTCAAGCCGGGCTATGCGACTGAGGTACTCGACACGGCACTCGATTGGTCGGCGTGGGGCGGCTTCGGTGGTGCCGTCGAGATGTGCAACAACAACGGCGAATGCCGCAAGTTCGATGCGAGCGTGATGTGCCCGTCCTACCGCGTCACGATGGACGAGCAGCACGTCACGCGCGGCCGCGCCAACAGCCTGCGGCTCGCACTCTCCGGCCAGCTTGGGCCTGACGCCTTCACCTCCGATGCGCTCGCCGACACGATGAAGCTCTGCGTCGGCTGCAAGGGCTGCAAACGCGAATGCCCGACCGGCGTTGACATGGCGCGCATGAAGACGGAATTCCTCCATCACCACAACAAGCGCCACGGGCTTTCGGCGCGCGACCGCCTCATCGCTTACCTCCCGCGCTACGCCCCTTACCTTGCGCGTATTGCACCGCTTGCTAACTTGCGCAACCGCGTTTCCTTCCTGGCGAAACTCGGGGAACGCTGGTTTGGGATCGCGGCCGCGCGGAGCCTGCCCGAATGGCGGCGCGATATTTTCGGCGCACCACCTGCCTCCCCTCTTGGCCAGGAAGCGCGCGAGGTCGTCCTCCTTGTCGACACCTTCTCGACCTATTTCGAGCCCGAGAACGCCTACGCGGCACTCGACGTGATGAAGGTGGGGGGCTATCGCGCGCACATCGCAGAACCGCGCGACGGCGGGCGCCCGCTCTGCTGCGGACGGACCTTCCTCGCGGCCGGCCTCGTCGAGGAGGGGCAGAAGGAGGCCAGGCGCCTTCTCGATGCCTTGGCACCCTTCGCGGCGCGCGGCGTTCGGGTGGTGGGGCTCGAGCCGTCCTGCCTCCTCACTCTGCGCGATGAGATGACGGCCATGCGCTTGGGGCCGGAGGCGATGGCACTCGCGGGCTGCGCCAAGCTTTTCGAGGAATTCCTCGCGGAGGAGATGACGGCCGGCAGGCTTGACCTTCCCCTCCGCGCGCTCCCGCAAAAAAAGGCGATCCTTCACGGCCACTGTCACCAAAAGGCGTTCGCTGCCATGGGTGCAGTCGAGCGCGTCTTGCGCCTCGTCCCCGAGCTCGAGGTTGAGACCGTCGCGTCCTCCTGCTGCGGCATGGCGGGGGCGTTCGGCTTCCAGGCGGAGACCTATGCTGCGTCGATGCAGATGGCCGAGGCGGCACTTTTCCCCGCCGTGCGCAAGGCGGGCGAGGATGTCCTGATCGTGGCGGATGGCACGAGCTGCCGCCACCAGATCGGGGACGGCGCTGGACGCGAGGCGATGCACGTCGCCCGCGTGCTCGCCGCCGCCCTTTCTCCGCGCGCGACGACGGTGCTGGATGAGATGACGAGTCGCGATGAGATAAAGAGTGGGGGCGAGGCGGCGGCGATCGAAGGGACCAGCGGTCATGGCTAGGCCGGACGGTCTTGGCGCAGCATTCGTCGAGGAGCTTGCCACGACCTCCCCCTTCAAGCGCGGCAACTTCACCCAAGTCGCGGCGGATCGGCTTCGCGACATGATCGTCGAGGGCACGCTCGCACCGGGCAGCAAGCTCCAGGAGCGCGAACTCTGCCAGCAGATGGGCATCTCCCGCACGCCGATGCGCGAGGCGTTCAAGGTGCTCGCGGCCGACGGGCTCGTGGTGCTCCACCCGAGCCGCGGGGCGACCGTCTCGCGCCTCAGGATCGACGAGGTCGAGGAGATGTTCGCCGTGATGTCGGCCCTCGAAGCGCTCTCGGGCGAGCTTGCGGCCGAGCGCATCACGGACGAGGAGATCGCCGAGATCCGCGTGATCCACGCCCAGATGCTGCTCTACTACACGCGCGGCGAACTCGCCCCCTACTTCAAATGCAATCAGCAGATTCATGAGAAGATATTGGCGGCAGCAGACAATCTGACCCTCGCCAACACCTATCGCGGCCTCGCGGGCCGGGTGCGGCGCGCGCGCTACATCGCCAACATGTCGCAGGCTCGTTGGGCGCAGGCGGTCGCGGAGCACGAGGAAATTCTCGCGGCCCTCGTCGCGCGCGACGGTGCGCGCCTCTCCGCCCTCCTCAAGCGGCACCTCAAGAACAAGGGCGAGACCGTCAGGGAATCCCTCCTCGCCGAGCTTCCGCGGCGAGCCGCGGGGGGATGACCGGGAAATCGAGATCCGGCCGAGCGACGGTCGCTGAACGAAAGGGGTGCCAAGCGTGAGGAGAGCGGCAATGCGATGGGTTTGGATGCTGGCACTCGGCGTCGTTCTTGACCCGGCCATCGCCGGGGCGGAACCGTCGGCGAGCTGTGACGCGCCGCCCAATCTGGACGATGGCTGGAACGTCGCCACACCCGCCCAGGATACGCGGCTCGTCCAAGCGCTCGACCCTTCCCTGATCTGCGCCATCGCTCCCCGTCTCGAAGCCTTGAAGGACGCCGATCCCCACGGGGTCGTGGTCATCGGCCATGGTGCGCTCGTCTACGAGGCGTACTTCACGGGCGAGGATCGGCGTTGGCCGGAGCAGCATTGGGGCGAGCCGCTCACGCCGACGCCGCACGATGCGCGCACGAAACACGACCTGCAATCGATCACCAAGAGCGTGGTCGCACTTCTGGCTGGGATCGCGCTCGACCGCGGCTCACTCAAGAGCGTCGACACACCGGTGCTCTCGCTCTTTCCCGAATATGCCGACCTGCGCACGCCGGACAAGGACCGCATTACCGTGCGCGATCTCCTGACCATGACCACGGGACTGCGCTGGCCATGGAAGCCCTACCTCAGCATGGCGCGCCAGATGGACGCAGCACCGGACCCCTATCGGTTCGTGCTGGAACAGCCGCTCGTGTCAGCACCGGGAAAGGACTGGCGCTACAACAACGGCAGCGTCGAAGTCCTTAGTGCCGTCTTGCAAAAAGCCACCGCCCGTCCGCTCGACCAGTTTGCCAAAGAGACCCTCCTCGATCCGCTTGGTATCGAAGATTGGGAATGGGGCAAAATGGCGAATGGCGATCCCGGCGCTTCCTGGGGGTTGCGGCTGCGGCCGCGCGATCTCGCGAAGATCGGGCAACTCGTTTTGAACAAAGGTACTTGGCAGGGGCAGCGGATCGTCCCGTCCGCCTGGATCGACGAGATGATCGCACCCCGCATCGTTCGGCAAGCAGGTGCTTATGGTTATCTCTGGTGGCTGGGCAAGCAGACGATCGATGACCGCGAGGTTGAAGTGATCGATGGCAGCGGCTGGGGTGGGCAGAACCTTTACGTGGTGCCGAGCCTCGATCTCGTCGTCGTCGTGACCGCCGGCGTCTATAGATTTGACGGCCAGGGTCCTCAGGAGCTCGCCAGCGACACCGCACTCGACATGGTGTTGCATGCGGCGATCGACCATCTCCCCCACGAATAAGTGGCCTGCTGCTCTCAATCGGGTTCGAAACGACCCTCGCCGCACCGTTGTCGCCGCCCTCGACTCGGGCGTCGCCTCGCACCACCTCCTCTTCATCAGTACCGCACTCGTCGGCGAGCCGGTCGGCATCATTGACCGCAAGAGAAAAAATTGCGCCGCTTTCTTGCGGCCCGGCCGGGCCGCCATGATGCATGTCCGGAACAAACCCAGAGAACTGTCAGGGATGTATCCGGCCTATAATGTCAGATATGTTCCCGGTTACTCAATCCTGACCCCCTCCCAACCCTCCCCCTCAAGTGGGGCGGGCTTTTTTGCGCCTTGTAATCCAACCTCCCCACCTGAGGGGGAGGTCGCGAGCGCCAGCGAGCGGGTGGGGGGTGGTCCTCGCCCTTCGAGACTGCGCCACGGCGCGCACGCGCCGTCTTTGCGTAACGCAAAAAAGCGAGCCTTCGGCTCGCAGCACCTCCTCATGCTTCGAGACGCGGCCCGGTACCGCTCCCAAGTATGAGGTTGTTGATATAAAGGAATTTCCTCCACCCGATCCGCGGCGTTGTGGCCCTCGCGCGATTGATGTAAGAGCTATTCACATGAGCTGGTCGAGACACAGGCGCGGTGCCGGTCGCGGCACCTATCATCACGGCGATCTCAAGGAAGCACTCATCCGTGCTGCCTTGGCGCTGATCGCCGAGAAGGGGCCGGCCGGCTTCACCTTCGCGGAGGCCGCGCGTGCCGCAGGCGTGAGTGCCGCGGCACCCTATCGCCACTTCCGCGACCGCGACGACGTGATCGCCGACGTGGCGCGGCGCGGGTTCGAGCGGTTCGAGAGGGAACTCGCGCGCGCCTGGAATGGCGGCCAGCCCGATCCACTCACCGCGTTCCAACGGCTCGGCAAGGCCTATCTCGCCTTTGCACGGGAAGAACCCGCCTATTACTCCGCGATGTTCGAGACCGGAATCGCACCGGACGCGGACCCGGCACTTGCGCAGGCAAGCGAGCGCGCCTTCGCCATATTGCGCGAGGCGTCGCAGGCACTTTCAGCACTCGTGCCGCCCGATCGCCGCCCGCCCCCGCTTATGGTGGCGCTCCACATCTGGGCGCTCTCCCACGGCATCGCATCGCTCTTCGGCCGGGGCGATGCGGCCCGGCGCAAGCTGCCCATGTCGGCCGAAGACCTCCTTGAAGCCGCATTGCTCGTCTATTTGCGCGGCCTCGGCCTCCACGCCCAGAGCGCCAAGGCGCGTTGAGACGATCGCGGCCGCCGATTTTCCGCGGCCATCCGTCCGGATACTTGACAGGCCAAATCCGCATCTATAATTATGTTAATGTAAAGAACATTAACATGAGGCCACCATGGATATCGCGGCACGCATGGACGATTTCGGGAAGCCCGCCTGGATCGGTCTTATGGTCCTGGGCTTCATCTTCTTCTGGCCGGTGGGCCTTGCGGTCCTGGCCTATCTTTTATGGAGTGGACGAATGGGATACTGGAAACACGGACGCGGCTCCTGGCATCGAGGCCGTGACGAGCACGGCGAGGGCCGGCACGGCGACGACGCGCGCGAGCGTTGGTTCGGTTGCGGCCGGCATTCGGCCTCGAGCGGCAATCGCGCCTTCGACGAATATCGCACCGAGACCCTGCGCCGCCTCGAAGACGAGCAACGCGAATTCCTGGAATTCCTCAACCGCCTGCGCTTTGCCAAGGACAAGGCCGAATTCGACGAATTCCTCGCCGAGCGCCGCAGCGGCACGCACGGCCCCGAGCCGCAGCCGCAGTCGTGAGCGCGGCTCAGTCCTGACCACACCCGCCGCGATTTGAAGACGCATGGATATCTCAGGCCCTCCTAACGCAAGATGAGGGCCTGAGCATATTCAACTTTCCTCACTGAATGCGGCGCTTGCTTGCCACGCTATTCAACTTGCGGTTAGCATAGCGCCTTGGAAGTTAGTCTCCCCGCTGCTGGAGGACGTCCCCAACCCTTAGGAGAGCCAAGGCCACTGTCCTGTGGCCTCAGATACCACCCGACGAAATCGAACGGCGGTGGATCACTTTGCTGCGCGGGAAGCCGGTTGAGACCAGCGCGGCACGAGGATCAATTCGCGCAATTTGGGAGACGCCATCGTGCGAACCCTGGCTAGCCGCATATTGGTGCTTTTGAATTGCCTCTTCCTTGTGGCATGTGCCCCAAATGCGACGCCATTTGAAAATGACATCCACACGATTGTGCTTCTTGAGTGCGACGATCCACACTATCCACATGGGGATCCTCCAGATCTTGATTTCAATCTCGGCGGGGGTACCGGAGGAAAAGTTCCTATCGTCGGCGAGCTCGCCGCCGTCGTCGTCGCAATTCCAATTCTCATGATTTATGCGGGCGTTCGCACCGCCATCTGGGAAGCCTCCACGGACAGCGCCGACGTCAAAGAGGCGATACGGGAAGTCTCCCCAGATAGCCCCGACTTCAAACGCGTGGAACAACTCCGGATTTTGCTTGATCGCCAGAATCTTCAACTTGGCCGCGGGTTGACGGATGCCATCGAAGCGGAGCTCAAGGCGCGCAAGTATGCCGTCATACGAAGGGCGCGGCCTGCCGGGTTCATGGAAAGACGCGACTACGCGCTCGTCGGCGCCGATGCCGATGCCATACTCGACGTCTCCATCACGTTCGTCGGATTCGACTCAGGTGTCGACCGTGATCACCGGCCGGTCGTCATCGTCTCCGGTCAGCTGATTGCGGCCCCCCGCAAAGCGAGACTGCGCCGCATTCATGCCATCTACGATCCGCGCTCCGCCGTCTCAGGCCCGCCGATGCCACCGGACGACGGTGCCGAACATATCTTCGCTAGCTTGGACGACATGTTGGCCAGGCCAGATGCGGTTGGGCACGCCCTCATAGCCAGCGAACGACCGCTCGCCGAACGCGTTGCTGGTTCTTTGGATTGATCGAGCAGGCGAAGAACTCCAGCGAAGTGGGAGGCAAGCGCTCAGGCGATCTCGCCGAGATACCATGCGACGAAACGGCTCGCGAGGTGCTCCATCGGCGCGTAGGGTCCCGGCTCGTAGTAGCGGGAAT
>DATDHA010000415.1:0-1904 GCA_036521815.1 Alphaproteobacteria bacterium
TTGACGATGCGCTCGAAGGCGAGGTCGTCGTCGGGCTGGGCGATCACGCGCAGGTAGGCGATCGCATCGCGGATTTCCTGACGCTCGTAAAAGCGCAAGCCGCCGACCACGCGATAGGGCACGCCGATCGCAATGAAACGCTCCTCGAACTCGCGGGTTTGGAAGCCTGCGCGCACCAGGATCGCGATTTCGCCGAGGCTGATCTTTTTGCGCTGGAGTGCTTCGATTTCGTCGGCGGCGACCCGCGCCTCCTCCTCGCCGTCCCACAGCCCACGCACGGAGATCGGCGTTCCCTCCTCGCCTTCGGTCCAGAGCGTCTTGCCGAGGCGGCTTTCGTTGTGTGCGATGAGGCCCGAGGCTGCGGCGAGGATGTGCCCGGTCGAGCGGTAGTTCTGCTCGAGGCGGACGATGCGGGCACCCGGGAAATCCTTCTCGAAGCGCAGAATATTGCCAACCTCCGCACCGCGCCAGCTATAGACGCTCTGGTCGTCGTCGCCCACGCAACAGATGTTCTTGTGCTTCTGCGCGAGGAGCCGCAACCAGAGATACTGTGCGACGTTCGTGTCCTGGTACTCGTCGACAAGGATGTATTTGAGACGCTCCTGGTAGTTCGCGAGCACGTCGGCGCGGCTCGTGAGAAGGGCCAGACCGTGCAGCAGGAGGTCGCCGAAGTCGCAGGCGTTGAGCGTGCGCAGGCGCTCCTGATATTGCGCGTAAAGCTCGACCACGCGTCCGCCGGCGATCTCCCCGCCGTCGCCGGCCGGCACGCGATCGGGGGTCAGGCCGCGATCCTTCCAGCGCTGAAAGACCGCGAGCACCGCGCGCGCGGGCCAGCGCTTGTCGTCGACGGACTCGGCTTCGAGGAGCTGCTTGACGAGACGGAGCTGGTCGTCCGTATCGAGGATCGTGAAATTGGGCTTGAGGCCGATCATTTCGGCGTGGCGGCGCAGGATGCGCGCACCGAGCGCATGAAAGGTGCCGAGCCAGAGCCGGTCGACCGGCATGCCCAAGAGCCGCTCGATCCGGTCCTTCATCTCGCGCGCCGCCTTGTTCGTGAAGGTGACCGCCATCACCTCCCACGGGCGCGCGAGACCAATGTGGAGAATGTGGGCGAGGCGCGTGGTGAGCACGCGCGTCTTGCCCGTGCCGGCACCCGCGAGCACGAGTACCGGCCCCTCCGTCGCAAGCACCGCGGCACGCTGCGCCTCGTTGAGGCCGTCGAGATAGGCCATCGACCGCGGTGCGGGGGCCGTCTTGCGCGCCGGCAGCTCGACCTCGGGCAGCGCGAAAGGATCGTCGAGCGGGTTGTTCAAGGGATCGGCCATCGCTCCGTTATATAGCATCTTTCGCGGGCCGGAAGCCTGGCCGAGGGCATGTTGCGCGGGGGAGACATATGGGTCGGAGGACTGCGTCCCCAGCATGTGCCAAGACGATCGCGACCTTATAGGCAGGTGCGCATCCTACGCCTCCGCGACCAAATCCCAGGCGATCGAGATGCGCCGCTCGGTCGAGGTGAAGGGCACCGTGTTGTGGAAGAAATAACCGGGGAAGAGCAGCATGCGCCCCTCTTTCGGCTGGATGCGCCGGACGATGGGGGGTGCTTCGGTGCGCAGCATCGCGGGCGGTCGGCCCAGCTCGAACCAGCCTGCCTCGCCCTGCCCCGGCTCGGAGACGATCTTGGGCAAGAGCGGGTAGTAGACGCCGCCGAGATAGCCGTCGTGATGGACGTGCGGGACCAGGTTGCCCTCGCCCGCGAGCCGCGTCGCCCAGGAGGTGAGCCGCCAGCGCTTGGGAAAGTTCGCGAGGAATGGATGCGGCGGCTCGCGCGGAACGGTCCCCAGATAGGCCGCGATCGCCTGGTGCATCATCCGCTCGAGATCGGCGATCGGCCCGCTTTCCTCGCC
>DATDHA010000416.1:0-2333 GCA_036521815.1 Alphaproteobacteria bacterium
ACTTCGCCTACCCCTTGCCGGTCGCCGTGATCGGACGGCTTCTCGGCGTTCCGTCCGAGGATTTCTGGCGGCTCAAGGCGTGGTCGGACGATCTTGCGACCGTCGTCGGCACCGCACTCGCCACCCCCGACAAATATGTCCGTGCCGGTGAGAGCTGGTCGGCGATGCGCGATTATTTCGCAGCACTGATCGCGGCACGCAAGGCCAGCCCTTCGGCGGACGCGCTCGGCGAAATGATCCGCGTTCACACCGAGAACGAAATGCTCGACGACGAGGAACTCGTCGCCAATGCGGTGCTGCTCTTGTTTGCCGGGCATGAGACGACGACCAACCTGATCGCGAACGCGATGCTCGCACTCATGCGAAACCCGGCGGCCGGCACCCTTCTCGGCGAGCGGCCCGCAATCATCGATAGTGCGATCGAGGAGTTCCTTCGATATGACGGCCCGGTCCAGGCTTTGACGCGGATTGCCCGCGAGGACTTGACGCTTTCCGGCAAGCGCATTCGCAGCGGCGAGCGGATCGTCCTCATGCTCAGTGCCGCGAACCGCGATCCCGACCAGTTCGACGATCCCGAGCGGCTCGACCTCGTGCGGGAGCCAAATCGCCACTTGGCCTTCGGCTATGGCATTCATTTCTGCCTGGGCGCACCCTTGGCGCGTCTTGAAGCGAAGATCGCACTTCCCCGCCTCCTGGCCCGCCTGCCGGGATTGACGCAGGCAACGCCCAATCCCGATTGGATCGACTCACTCGTGTTCAGGGGGATGAAGGCGTTGCCCGTTCGCTTCGCCGCCAGCACCGGTGTCGCGGATTAAGTCAGTCGGTGCGTCATCCGGCGTCGCCAAGCTGATCGATGAGTGCTCGTAGTGCGGCCTTGAGCTGTGCCGCCTCGCCGGCCATGCAGGCGGCGAGCACGTCGGACTCGTGCTTTTTCGCGCGGTTCAGAAGTCCGCGCACGAGGCGCCGTCCTTCACCGGTGATTCGGACGAGGACCTGCCGCCGGTCGGTCGCCGAAGCGCTTCGACGGACAAGGGCGAGCAGCGCCATCCGATCGATCACCTTGGTGAGCGTTGGCTGCTTGAAAAGCACGATCCGGGCGAGTGCTGAAATCGTCATGGCCTCGCCGGTGGAAAGTGCGGCGAGGACGCGCCAGTGAGACACGGGTATTTTCCGGAATTTGAGGAGGGCGTGGAACTGCCCGCTTGCCAAATGGCTGGCGCGCGCGAGGAGATAGAGGAGGTGATCGTCGATAAAACGCTGCCCGTCGGGCTGCGGGAGGCTTTCGGGGTGATGTGCCGTGATATGGTAGCCGCCCACGTGAAAGGCGAGTGCGCGCCGGTCCGCCTCGGCAAAACGCTCCACCGCGCCAACCAGGATGATGTGATCCCCGCCGTCGTGGCGAGCCACGTTGTGGCATTCGAACCAGGCGGTGCAGCCTTCGATGATTGGCACGCCGCCAAGACCGAGGCGGCACTTGACGCCCTTGAAGCGGTCGCCACGCAGGCTCGCGAATTGGCGGGAGAGTGCGATCTGGTCCGCGGCGAGGACATTGATCGCGTAGTGGGGTGCTTTGAGGAAGATCGGCAAGGTCGACGCCGATTTCGCCAAGCTCCACAGCACCAGCGGGGGATCCAGCGAGACCGAGCTGAAGGAGTTTGCGGTAAGTCCAATGGGAACGCCATCGGGGGTCAGCGTCGTCACGACGGTGACACCGGTCGGAAACCGGCCGAGGGCGTTGCGGAAAGCGCGGCGGTCGAAATGGGCCTTGCCTCCGCTCGAATGTTCCTTGGTGCTCATGCTATACGGTTGGACCCTCCCGCCCAACGCCCCGGCCAAGTCTAGCGGGAAATCCATTCCTTTTCATATAAATTCGCCGGTGTCGGGATCGTGCGACGATCGTCGATTCCGAGGCAGGTGCCGGAGAGGGATGTGCGCGCGGATCGCGTTGAGGGCAAGCGGATCGAATGCTTCGCGAGCGTCTTTGCACTCTGCAAGGTCGGTCCTGACGATACTGCCGCGATCCTCAGTGAAACGCAGTCGCGCGCGGTCAACGTGCAGCTCGCCGTCGCCGAAATGTTCATCAAGTTCCAGCAGACTTGGACGATGTTCCGTCAGGCAATCGGGGAGGCGAAGCTCGACCCGAGAAAGAAGGACGTGATCATCTCGGGCAGCGAGAACATCCATCCGGCGGAGCTTGAAGCCGTGTTTTTCGAATGCGCTTCGATAGCGGAGGCGGCCATCGTCGCCCGGAGCCATGAGCGGTGGGGCGAAGTGCCGGTCGCGGTCGTGGTGCCCAGGGCTGGCGTGTCGCTCAGCCGCTAGTGTGGTGGATT
>DATDHA010000417.1:0-6714 GCA_036521815.1 Alphaproteobacteria bacterium
GTGGTCTCGGCGATGGCGGGGGAGACCGATAAGCTCGTGGCCCTGACCGAAAAGGCGGCGGCCCTCCACGACGCGCGCGAATACGACGTTGTCGTGTCCTCGGGCGAGCAGGTCACGGCCGGCCTGCTCGCGATAGCACTCCAGGATCTCGGCGTGCAGGCGCGCTCCTGGCTCGGCTGGCAGATTCCGCTCAAAACCGACGATGTGCACGGCAAGGCGCGCATCGAAGGTGTGGAAGGGGCCGAACTCATCCGCCGCCTCGAAGACGGCCAGGTCGCGGTCGTCGCCGGCTTTCAGGGGCTGGGACCGGACAAGCGGATCACCACCCTCGGCCGCGGCGGTTCGGATACCTCCGCGGTGGCACTTGCGGCCGCGCTCGACGCCGATCGCTGCGACATCCTCAAGGACGTCGAGGGCATATACACGGCCGACCCGCGCATCGTTGCGAAGGCGCGCAAGCTCGATAAAATCACCTACGAGGAAATGCTGGAAATGGCGTCGCTCGGCGCCAAGGTCCTGCAGACCCGCGCGGTTGAAATGGCCATGAAGCACCATGTGCGGCTTCAGGTCGGCTCCAGCTTCACCAATGAACCCGGCACTTTGGTCGTGGACGAGGACGAGATCGTGGAACAGGCAGTCGTATCGGGGCTTACATACAACCGCAACGAGGCGAAGGTGACGCTCTCCCACGTCGCCGACCGCCCCGGCGTTGCCGCCGGTATCTTCGGCCCGCTCGCCGAGGCCAACATCAACGTGGACATGATCGTCCAAAGCTCCTCCGAGGACGGCAAGACGACCGATCTCACCTTCACGGTCGCCAAGGGCGAACTCGAGCAAGCGGTCAAAGTGCTCGAGGCCCAGCGCGAGAAGCTCGGCTACGCCAAGCTTTCGTCCGATCCCAACGTGGTGAAGGTTTCGGTCATTGGCGTCGGGATGCGCAGCCACGCCGGAATAGCGCAGCGCATGTTCAAGGCCCTCGCCAAGGAAGGCATCAACATTCAGGTGATTTCGACCTCGGAGATCAAGGTAAGCGTGCTCATCGACGAAAAATACGCCGAGCTAGCCCTGCGCGCCCTTCACGCCGCTTACGGCTTGGACGGCGCCTGACGCATGGACAAGATTAGCGCTCGCGCGCGCCTCGATCGGCTTTGGAGCCACGGCGTCGAGTTCCTTGGCTGCAAGGTCGCACTCTTGGGCGGTGCGATGACCTGGGTCTCGGAGCGTCATCTGGTCGCCGCGATCTCCAATGCCGGCGGGTTCGGCGTGATCGCCTGCGGGGCGATGCAGCCCGATCAACTCGCGGCGGAGATCGCCGGCACCAAGGCGCTCACGACCGAGCCCTTCGGCGTCAACCTGATCGTCATGCACCCAGCCCTCGAAGCGCTCGCCGACGTCTGCGTCGAGGCGAAAGTGGGCCACGTCGTTTTTGCGGGCGGCCTCCCGAGTGCGGCACTCCTCCGGAAGCTCGGGGCGGCGGGCACCAAGACGCTCGGATTTGCACCGGCATTCGCGATCGCCAAGAAGCTCGTGCGCATGGGCGTCGATGGCCTGATCATCGAGGGGGCTGAGGCCGGCGGACATATCGGGGCGGTCTCCACATCCGTGCTCGCCCAGGAAATCCTGCCCCAGGTGCGCGAGGTGCCGATCTTCGTTGCGGGCGGCATCGGGCGCGGCGAGGCGGTGCTCGGCTATCTCGAAATGGGGGCCGCCGGCTGTCAGCTCGGCACGCGCTTCGTCTGCGCGCGCGAGTCGATCGCGCACGCGAACTTCAAGCGCGCGTTCATCCGCGCCGGTGCGAGGGACGCCATGCCCTCTATCCAGCTCGATCCGCGCTTTCCGGTAATCCCCGTGCGGGCACTCATCAACAAGGCGAGCGAGCGCTTCCTCGAGACCCAGCGCGACGTGATCGCACGCTACCATAGGGGCGATATCGGCAAGGAGGCGGCCCAGCTCGAGATCGAGCATTTCTGGGCCGGTGCGCTGCGGCGCGCCGTGATCGACGGAGACATCGAGACCGGCTCGCTCATGGCGGGACAAAGCGTGGGAATGGTGACTCGAGAGCAGTCGACTGCGGAAATCATCGACGAATTGGTCGATCAAGCTGTCGCAGCACTCATGGCAAGGGAGCGGCTCGGAGCCGCAAATTGATGGCTGAGACGGCCGGCTGGGTCGGTGCACGCAGGCTTCTGAGGCGCCTGCGCGACATCATGGCCGCGGGCGGGCCCGCCCAGGCTCGGCTCGATCAGATCGTGCGCGTGATCGCCGCTGATCTCGTGGCCGAGGTGTGTTCCATCTACGTCATGCGTGCGGGCGAAGTGCTCGAGCTGTTCGCGACCGAAGGCTTGAAGCGCGAAGCGGTGCACCGCACGCGCTTGAGGGTGGGCGAAGGCCTCGTCGGCGATATCGCCGCATATGCCCGCCCTCTGAACCTGGCCGATGCCCGGCACCACCCGAAATTCGCCTATCGCCCGGAGACGGGCGAGGAAATCTACAACTCCCTCGTCGGCGTGCCGATTCTGCGGGACGGGCGAACGCTCGGCGTGCTCGTCGTCCAGAACCGCACCCAGCGCCAATACACCGATGAGGAGGTCGAGACCCTCGAGACCGTCACCATGGTGCTCGCGGAAATGCTGGCGACCGGCGAGCTCGTAAGCCCCGGCGAGCTCGCGCCGACCGATGGCATCGCGGTACTTCCGTTGCGGCTCGAGGGCATGCGCATCAATGGCGGCATCGGGATCGGCCGCGCGGTTCTTCATCATCGGCGCATCCAGATACGCGAGGTCGTGGCCGAGGATCCGCAGGCCGAACTCGCGCGTCTCGACATGGCGCTTGCCAGCCTCAAAAGCACCCTCGACGACATGATCGCGTCGCCCGAGATGGCAGGACACGGAGAGTATCGCGAAATCCTCGAAACCTATCGCATGGTGGTGGGCGACCGTGGCTGGGCCCGGCGGATTCGCGAGGCGGTGCTGACCGGGCTCTCCGCCCAGGCCGCGGTGCAAAAGGTCCAGAACGACACCCGTGCGCGCATGGCGCAAATGAGCGATCCTTTCTTTCGCGAGCGGCTCGGCGAGTTCGACGATCTCACGAACCGGCTTCTCCTCAATCTCGGTGCCGAGGACGATCGGCCGAAGATGGTCGAACTTCCAGAGGAGATCGTCGTTGTCGCGCGCGAATTGGGCCCGGCCGAGCTTCTCGACTACGACCGGCGGCGCCTCAAGGGCCTCATCCTCGAGGAGGGCGCTCCCACCTCCCATGTCGCGATCATCGCGCGCGCGCTCGATATTCCCGTGGTTGGGCGCGTGCGCGACGCGTTCAACAAAATCGACATGTTCGATCCCGTGATCCTGGACGGCGAGCACGCAGCGGTTTTCGTGCGGCCCGGCGAAGACGTGGTCGAGAGCTTCACGGAGAACGTGGCGCGCCGTATCGAGCGCATCGCCGGCTACGCCGCGGCGCGCGATCTGCCCGCCGTCACGCATGACGGCGAGCGCGTGTCGCTCTTCCTCAACGCGGGTCTCCTGATCGACATGCCGCATCTCGACGAGACCGCGGCGGACGGAATCGGCCTCTACCGCACCGAGCTTCCCTTCATGGTGCGCTCAAGCTTCCCCTCGATCGGCGAACAGACGCATATCTACAGCCGCGTTCTCGATCTCGCGCGCGGCAAGCCGGTCGTTTTCCGCACGCTCGACATCGGCGGCGACAAGGCATTGCCTTATCTGCCCGAGAGTGATGAGGAGAATCCAGCCATGGGCTGGCGCGCCATTCGCATCGGGCTCGATCAACCCGCAATGCTGCGCCAGCAGCTCCGTGCCCTCATTCGCGCCGCGAGCGGACGGGACCTCCATATCATGTTCCCGATGATCGCCGACGTGGCGGAATTCATGACCGCACGCGAGATCCTCGACCTCGAGCTCGAGCGCGAGCGGATCAGCGGGACGGCACTCCCGTCGCTGCTGCGCGTCGGCGCCATGCTGGAGATTCCCTCCCTTGTCTTCCAGCTTCCGGCACTCTTGGCGCACGTCGACTTCGTGTCGATCGGAAGCAACGACCTGCTGCAGTTCCTCTTCGCGGTGGATCGCACGAACCAGCGTTTGGCGGATCGCTACGACGTGCTTTCACCCGCAGCACTCGCCTTGTTCCGCCGCATCATCGTCGGCTGCGCCAAGGGTGGTGTGGACGTGAGCATTTGCGGCGAAGCGGGCTCACGGCCGTTGGAGGCGATGGCGCTCATCGGGCTCGGCCTGCGGAGCCTTTCGCTCTCAGCACCTGCGATCGGCCCGGTCAAAACCATGATCCGCAGCCTTGAGGTTCGCCCGCTCACGGCCTATCTCGAGACTCTTCTCGATTTGCCCCGGCCGAGCGTGCGCGAAAGACTGAGGAGCTACGCCGTTGATCACGGTATTATAATATGAGCCGCGGCATCATCATAAGGCGTTGCTTGCAGCGGGCTTTTTTTGCTAAGACCTAGACCCCGTCCGGCGCGCGCCGTGCGCGCTTGTCGGTTCGGCCCACCTCGAAGCCAGATCGAGATATGGTGGGCAGGGGGCTCACGCTGTCGGGTGATGTTCGACGATAGGGCGGGTGAGCGAAAACAAGAGCATACGCGATATGGCGGAGCCGAAGCGGCACAATCATAGGACGATGGACGAGGACCGTAACCGCCTTGCTGGCGGTGCTGTCGCCAATCCAGAGGGCATTGCGTCCATATTGCGGGACGCGCGGATGAAGATGGGTGTGGAGCTGCGGGATGTGGCCGATGCGCTCCGGATACAATATGCCTATCTTCGGGCAATCGAAGACGCAAGATATGCCGATCTTCCCGGCCCGACCTACGCGCTCGGCTTCGTGCGCACATATGCGGAATATCTCAACCTCGACAGCCGCGAGATCGCGCGCCGCTTCAAGGAAGAGGCGCGCGGGCTGAGCCGTCGTCAGGCGCTCGTCTTCCCGGAACCTTTGCAGGAGGGCCGCTTTCCCGGGGGAACGCTTCTCATCGCCGCTCTCGTGATCGCTGCGGGCGTTTATATCGGCTGGAACTATTGGCAGCAAAAGCATACCGCACATCTCGATGCCGTGTCGCCGCCGCCGGCCAATCTCGCAAGCCGCAATGCGCCCGAGAGTGCGGCACCATTGCCGTCGGCACCTTCGCCGGCCCCCACGCCCTCGGAGGCGCAGGCGAGCAGCCCCTCGCCCGCTGGCGGCGGTGCGCCGACCAATGCACCGGGGACGGTCAATCCCGGCTCGGCTGGCCCGAGCGCTGCGACGCCGCCTGCGCCATCGCCCGCTGCGGATCAAACCGCGACGACGGCCAGTGCTCCATCCGCCAGTGCTTCATCGACCAGTGCTTCATCGACCAGTCCTTCATCGACCAGCGCGCTGTCGGCGGCTTCGCCCGAGGTGGGTGCGGTGGTCCCCACGCCAGAACCTAAGCCGGCCGATATTCCCGCGCGAACGTCAGTGTCAGCCTCGGCACAACAGCCCGCTGCGTCCGCGGTTGCCGGCACACCTCCCGCCCCGCCGCCCGACGATACGACCTCGCCTTCGCCATCGGCACCCGAGCAGGTCGCGTCGGTCAAACCGAACGAGCCGCATGTTTTCGGCGAGAATAACGCCGCTTCGCGGATCACTTTGGCGGCACGGCAGGATAGTTGGGTGCAGGTGCGTGACAAGGACAGCAATGTGGTGTGGACCCGCATGTTGCGCTCCGGCGACTCCTACAAGGTGCCCAATCAGCCCGGCCTCACCTTGCTCACGGGGAATGCGGGCGCACTCTCGGTTTGGGTTGACGGCAGATCGGCCCCCCCACTCGGTCCGGAAGGTGCGGTCCGGCGCAATATCGCACTCGATCCCGACAAGGTCGCGGCGGGTACGGCGGGCAGCCAATAGCCACCACCTGCCGGCCGGGGACTTGCCAATCGCCACGGCGGCCGCCCATATAAGGGCTTGAATTCCCGTCCCGACGCCTTGGTCCTCGCCCTGGCCCGCCGTCCGGATATGCGATATAACCCGCAGGTTTTGGCAAAGCTCGAAGGAAAGCCTCATGAGCGTTCGGCCCTACCGCGACATTCATCGGCGCAAAAGCCGCCAGATCCACGTCGGCAAAGTCCCGGTTGGCGGCGATGCGCCGATTGCGGTCCAGACCATGACCAACACGCTCACGGCGGACGCCGCGGCGACGATCGAGCAAATCCGCCAAGCCGAGGCGGCCGGCGCCGACATCGTGCGCGTCTCGTGCCCGGACGAAGCGTCCACGGCCGCCCTCAAGGAGATCGTCCGCGCAGTGGAAGCGCCAATCGTGGCCGACATTCATTTCCACTACAAGCGCGCGATCGAAGCAGCGGAGGCCGGGGCCGCCTGTCTGCGGGTCAATCCGGGCAACATCGGCGGCCAGGCGCGCGTGCGCGAAGTGGTCAAGGCGGCGCGCGATCTCGGCTGCTCGATGCGCATCGGCGTGAACGCCGGCAGCCTCGAGCGGGAATTGCTTGAGCGCTATGGCGAGCCCTGCCCCGAAGCGCTCATTGAAAGTGCCCTCAATCATGCGAAGATGCTGGAGGACGAGGGCTTCCACGAATTCAAGATCAGCGTGAAGGCGTCCGATGTGTTCCTGGCGGTGGCCGCCTATAATGGCCTGGCCGAGGTGTGCGACTATCCTCTGCACTTGGGCGTCACCGAAGCCGGCGCCTTGCGCACCGGCACTATCAAATCCGC
>DATDHA010000418.1:0-3571 GCA_036521815.1 Alphaproteobacteria bacterium
GGGCTTCTGGCCCCGCTCGCGACCCAGATCGGCCTCGCCCTGCCGACGGCCTTCATCGGCGTGCTTGGAGGCCTTTCGATGTTGCGCGTGCTGCAGGGGGCACTTGTCTCCACCTTCGGCGGCGAATTGACGCTTGGCGCCCTCGCCACCTTCCTCGTCACCATCTCGGGTGTCACCATCTTCAATATCGGCGCACCCTTCTGGGGTCTCGTTTTTGGCATAGGGACGAGCTGGCTTCTCGAACGTGACGCGCTTCGCAAGGTCTGGTACGGATAGCCTCATGCGGGCACTCGTCATTCATGCCGGCGTCACTTTTCTCGTCGTCATCGACCCTGTCGGGTTGGCCCCGATTTTCGCGAGCCTGATGGCGGGCAGGAGCCCCGAAGAGCGCAGGGCTTCGGCGCTCACCGGCATCTTGGTCGCGGCAGCCGTGCTCTATGTCTTTGCCTTCATCGGCGAGCAGCTTCTCACCGCACTTGGCGTCACCCTCGCAGCCTTTCGCATCGCCGGTGGGGTGCTTCTTTTCCTCGTCGCCATCGACATGGTGTTGGCCCGCCAGTCGGGGCTCCGGTCGACAACGTCGAGCGAGGACGAGGAGGCGCAGAAAAGGCACGATGTCGCTGTGTTCCCGCTCGCAGTACCACTCATCGCCGGACCCGGCGCCATCGCCTCGGTCATGCTGCTGATGGAGGAGGCGGAAGGGTCTTGGCTCGCGCGCGGCGTTGTGTTGGGCTTGCTCGCTGCGATCCTCCTGATCGGCTATGTGTGCCTGCTGATCGCGGGCAGGATCGTCGGCCTGCTCGGCGTCACGGGAACCAACGTGGTCGGTCGCGTGCTCGGCATCGTGCTCGCGGCACTCGCGGTGCAGTTCATCATCGACGGCGTGCTTGCGGCCATGACGGGGAGCGCTTAAAGCGATTCGAGAAATGCGACAAGCGCGTCGCGCTCGTCCTTCGTCATGTGCCGGAACGCTTCCTTGGCGACCTCAGCCTCCCCGCCGTGCCACAGGATCGCCTCGGCGGGCCCGCGCGCGCGGCCGTCGTGAAGCAGGAATTCGTGACCCGTGATCGATTTGATGAGCCCTAGCCCCCAGAGCGGTGCGGTTCGCCAGGATCGTCCGTCGGCGGCGAATTCCGGCCGCCCGTCGGCAAGTCCGTCTCCCATGTCGTGGAGGAGAAGATCGGAGTACGGGTGGATCGTCTTGTTCGCAAGATCGGGGGCGGGACTGCTGCCGCCTTCGAGGGTTGGGCGATGACAGGCGGCACAGCCGGCCTGCCCGAACAGGGCTGCACCCCGCTTGACGGTGGGACGGTCCTGGTCGCGCGGCACGGGTGGTGCGAAATGTGCCACGTAGAACGTAGCGGCGTCGAGAAATTCGTCGTCGATCTTCGGCTTTCGCGGCGATGCCGCGGCGGCGGCCTGGCATTCCGTTTCGATTTCGGTGCAGTCGTTGACGGGATAGAGCGGGTTGGTGATCCCGATATCCCGGTTGAAGGCATTTGCGTTCTGTTGGCGCAGGCTCGGCTGCCCCGCCTTCCAGCCGAGATGGCCTACGCGCAATCCCCGCACCGTCAAGTCCCAGACCCGGTTCGGCCGGCCATGAACCCGGCCGTTTCGCGCTTCTTCGGCGGCAATCGCCTCGATCTCGCGATCGGGCACCGTGTCGATCAGGCCGAGGCCGACAATTGAGGGTGCTATTCGCACCGAGACGAGCGTGTCGGGGCCGAGTGGGCCATAGGCGAGAGCTTCGAAGCGATAATGGGGCGTGCGCAGCGAATAGATGGCGCCGTCGGCGTACTGCCCCTCGCTCTCGGCATAGCTCACCGACGCCCGGCCCTCGATCGGCACACCGGCGACGGCGTTGCGGTCGAGCTGATCGCCGTAAATGGGGTGCGGTCTCGGCCCGCCTTCAGGAGTCGTTCCAGGTACCGAAAGGCGAACCGTCATCGAGATCATCGGAAAGTCCGGGGATTGCGGCGGCTCGCCCCGCCCCGCGTGCGTATGGCAGCCGTCGCACGAAAGGCGGCTGAAAAGCGGGCCGAGGCCGTCGAAGCCCACCTTGGGTCCGGGTGCGATCGACCAATCGGACTCGAAGAGCGTGCGCCCGAGGAAGAATTTCTCCGGCTGATCGTTGCCGAGACGGCCGACCGTCTCGCCGGACGCATCTGCTCCCGGCATCATCTCTTGGGCGCGTGCTGGCGAAAGTGCAATCGCCAGAAAGGCGATGCCGAGGGGGGCGATGTAGCGCAACGGCTTCTCTCAATCCTCTTCCTGCAGCGACATGAGCGCTGCATTGCCGCCTTGGGCGGTCGTATTCACGGAAAGCGTGCGCTCGAGCGCGAAGCGGTGGAGATAATGCGGCCCGCCGGCCTTGGGTCCCGTCCCCGAAAGGCCTTCTCCGCCGAACGGCTGCACGCCGACCACCGCACCGATGATATTTCGGTTCACATAGGCGTTGCCGACGCGCGCGCGCCGGGTGACGCGCTCGATCGTACTGTCGATCCTGCTATGCACACCGAGCGTGAGGCCATAGCCCGTGGCGTTCACCGCATCGATCACGCCGTCAAGGCGGCTTGCCTGGTAGCGCACGACGTGGAGGATCGGGCCGAACACCTCGCGCTCGAGCCGCCCAATGCGGTCGATTTCGAACGCCGCCGGTGCTACGAAGGTGCCATGCGCACAAGTGCCGTCGAGTTCGACACGATGGATGAGCCGGCCCTCGTGCGACATCCGAGCCGCGTGAGCCTCAAGCGTGTTCTTGGCTTCCTGATCGATGACCGGCCCGACGTCGGTGGCGAGCAGGCCGGGATCGCCGACCTTGAGCTCGCGCATGGCCCCCGCGAGCATATCGAGGAGCTTCGCGGCGATTTCATCTTGGACGAAGAGAACACGAAGTGCCGAGCAGCGCTGACCCGCACTTTGGAATGACGAGGCTAAGACGTCGGCCACGACCTGTTCGGGCAGGGCGGAGCTGTCGACGATCATGGCGTTCTGCCCGCCCGTTTCGGCGATGAGCGGCGCGATCGGCCCCTTGCGTCCCGCAAGTGCGCGCTGGATAGCCCACGCCGTGTCGGTCGAGCCCGTGAAGATGACGCCGGCCGTGCGCGCATCGGCGACGAGCCCAGCACCGATCAGCTCGCCCGGACCCGGCAGGAGTTCGATCGCATCGGCCGGAATGCCGGCCTCGTGGAAAAGCCGTACCGCGTGTGCTGCGATCAGGGGCGTCTGCTCGGCTGGTTTTGCAATCACGCAGTTGCCGGCAGCGAGGGCTGCCGTGATCTGGCCCGTGAAAATCGCGAGCGGAAAGTTCCATGGGCTGATGCAGGCGAAGACACCGCGGCCGTGCAGCGAAAGCTCGTTCCGCTCGCCGGTCGGCCCTGGCAGCGGGTGCGGCCGACCGAAATCGAGCCGGGCGCGATAGGCGTAATAGCGGCAGAAATCGACGGCCTCGCGCACTTCCGCGACCGCATCGGGAATGGATTTTCCCGCCTCTCGCACGGCGAGCGCCATAAGCGTGGCCATGTCGCGCTCATAGAGCTCGGCTATGCGCTCAAGCCTCGCCGCGCGTTCC
>DATDHA010000419.1:0-5245 GCA_036521815.1 Alphaproteobacteria bacterium
TGGTGCGCATCACGCTCATGAACACTTCGGTATTCCTCATCATGAAAGCGTAGTCCTTCATCGGATCCCAAGGCATCGCTTGCGTGATGTTGTTGGCGCCCGCCGTCTGCGCATACACCGTCAGATCGTACCCTGCGCAAAAAGCGCGGCCAGCACCCGACAGCACGATGACGTGCACCGCGGCATCGGAATTCGCGCGCGCCACGCAGTCCGCAAGCGCTTCCGGCAGTTCGTCGTCGATGACGTTGAGCACCTCGGGCCGGTTGAGCGTCACCCGGCCAATGCGGCCGTCTTTCTCATAGATTACCTTGGACATGGAGGGCTTCTCCTCTCGGTTGCGGATCCCGCGACGGTGAGGACGCAAAATGCGTCGCTTACTATTGACGCGGTGGGCCGGCAGGCCAGGCTCCAGCCGGAAGCGCAAAGGCTGTGTCGACGTGCATTAAGTTATAACGATGTTATTTGTAAGTTACAATGGAATTGCCGGCTGCTTGAGCGGGGAGCATGGGATGGGTCTCGCCTCAACGCAGGGTACGAGCGGGATAAAGGTCGCGATCGGCATTTTCAAACGCGATCGCTTTCGCGGGCTGCGCTTGGAGGAATTGATGAGCTGTAATAAATTTCTCGCTGCAATCCGTATCGCCCGTCAGAATCGCGGCACTTCTCAGGGACTTGCCGATCTGCGATAAGGCATTCCGGCTTGGTGCCGACAACGAGGATGCGATGATTCCACGCTATTCCCGGCCCGAGATGTCGGCCATTTGGTCGCCCGAAAACCGCTTGCGCATCTGGTTCGAGATCGAGGCGCACGCCGCTGACGCACAGGCGAAACTTGGCGTCATTCCTGCGGCGGCGGCCGCCGCGGTGTGGGCGCTCGGTCGCGACAAGGTCAAACCGGAGCGCGTTGAGGAGATCGAAGGCCAAGTCCATCACGACGTGATCGCGTTCCTGACGGCACTCGCGGAACAGGTGGGACCCGAGGCGCGCTTCGTCCATCAGGGCATGACGTCCTCCGACGTGCTCGACACCGGCCTTGCCGTGCAGCTCAAGGAGGCTTCCGACATCCTGCTCGCGGACATGGACCGCGTCCTCGCGGCGCTCAAAAAGCGGGCCTACGAGCACAAGATGACGCCGATCGTGGGCCGGAGCCACGGCATCCATGCCGAGCCAACCACCTTCGGTCTCAAGCTCGCCGGACATTACGCGGAGTTCGCGCGCAACCGCGCGCGTCTCGTCGAGGCGAGGCGGGAGATCGCGACCTGCGCCATCTCGGGTGCGGTCGGGACCTTCGCCAGCATCGACCCCTTCGTCGAAAGCTACGTGGCCGAGAAGCTCGGCCTCGCTGTCGAGCCGATTTCCACACAAGTGATTCCCCGCGACCGTCACGCCGTCTTCTTCTCGGTCCTCGCGATAATCGCGAGCGCGATCGAGCGGCTTGCGACCGAGGTTCGCCATCTGCAGCGGAGCGAGCTTCGCGAAGCGGAGGAGTATTTCGCACCCGGTCAGAAGGGCAGCTCGGCGATGCCCCATAAACGCAATCCGGTGCTCTCCGAAAACCTGACCGGCCTCGCCCGGCTGGTGCGCTCCTACGTCGTGCCCGCACTCGAGAACGTGGCGCTGTGGCACGAGCGGGACATCTCCCATTCGGCGGTCGAGCGCGTGACCGGCCCTGATGCTACGGTGGTGCTCGACTTCGCGCTGTCGCGTCTCGCCGAGCTCATCGAGCGACTCGTCATCTATCCCGAGAACATGATGGCAAATCTCGACCGCTATGGCGGGCTCGTGCATTCCCAGCGCGTGCTTCTGGCGCTGACCCAGGCCGGCATGAGCCGGGAGGACGCCTATCGCGCGGTCCAGCGCAACGCCATGAAGGCTTGGAACGAGGACAGCGCTTTCCTCAAAGGTCTCAAGGCGGATGCGAGCGTCAAGAGGTATCTCGACGGCAAGGCGCTTGCGGCCCTCTTCGATCTCGAACATCACACGAAGCACGTCGACACGATCTTCCGCCGGGTGTTCGGCGAGGGATAAGCGGGAATGCACCACGGCGCCGACTTGATCGCGACAATCGCCGTAAGCCTGGCTTACGCGTTCGTCGGCGGTTTCGTGGCTACTCGCATGCGCTTGCCCGCGATCCTCGGCTATCTCGTCGCCGGCATCGCGGTCGGCCCGTTCCCGCCCGGCTTCATCGCGGACGCGACGATTGCAAGCCAGCTTGCGGAAATCGGCGTGATCATGCTGATGTTCGGCGTCGGTATGCACTTCTCGATCGAGGATCTCTGGGCGGTGCGGCGGATCGCACTTCCCGGTGCGATCGTGCAGATTGCCGCGATAACGGCACTCGGCATCGCACTTGCCTATGCCTGGAGCTGGTCTCTCGGTGCGGGGATCGTCCTCGGCTTGGCGCTATCGGTTGCGAGCACGGTCGTCATGCTTCGAGCACTCGACGCGCGCGGCGAGCTCGATACGGCGAACGGGCGGATCGCGACCGGCTGGCTGGTGGTCGAGGACCTGGCGACGGTCGTCGTCCTGGTCCTGTTGCCGATCGTGGCCGGCCAATTGGGTGGAAACCCGATGGTGCTCAGCGAAAGTGCGGTGTCGGATAATCTTTTCGTCGCCGTCGGCGTCACACTCGGGAAGGTGGCACTCTTCGTAGCACTCATGCTTCTGGCCGGCACGCGATTCTTCCCGTGGCTTCTCGCACAGGTCGACCGAACGGAATCGCGCGAGTTGTTCACGCTCGCCGTCGTGGCACTTGCCATTGGCGTCGCGTATGGCTCGGCGCACTTTTTTGACGTCTCATACGCACTCGGCGCTTTCTTTGCGGGCGTGGTCATCAAGGAGTGCGATCTCAGCCGGCGCGCCGCCATCGAAACCCAGCCGCTACAGGACGCATTCGCCGTGCTTTTCTTCGTCTCGGTCGGAATGCTGTTCGATCCGTCGATACTTGTGCGCGAGCCGCTCAAGGTACTCGCGGTCCTTGGCGTCATTATGGTCGGGAAGTCCGTGGCGGCATACGCAATCGTGCTCGCCTTCCGCTATCCCATGGATACAGCGCTCACTGTCTCCGCGAGTCTCTCCCAGATCGGCGAGTTTTCGTTCATTCTGATCGCACTCGGCGTCTCGCTCGGCCTATTGCCGCCCGAAGGCCAGCACCTCGCCCTCGCCGGCGCCTTGCCCTCGATCACGCTCAACCCGGCCGTGTTCTATTTGGCCGACGCAACGGCGCGGCTGCGGCGCAAGGGTGCGAAAACCCTCGCTTCGCCATAACCGGGCAACAATCGGGATTTGCCCACGGGGTGGTCTGGCCGCGTACCACCTGTATCTACTTGACTTCCTTCATGATCTGCGCGCGGGCTTCCACTTCGCACTCGGTCAAATGGCGTCGGATGCGGTGCTCCGAAATATCGACGTTGCGCGCCTTGAAGTCGGCGATGACCCGCCCGATCAGACGCGCCTCGCCACCCTTCTCGAGTGCCGTTTCAATGAACGACTTGGCATAGGTTTCCGCCTCCGCACCTTTGAGGCCAAGTTTCGAGGCGACCCAAAGACCCATCAGCCTGTCGCTCCGAACCCGAGCCTTGAACCTCAGCTCCTGGTCGTGCGCGAACATCGCTTCGGCTTGCTTCTCGCGATCGTGAAAAATGTCGCTCATCGCGTGAGTCGCTCCTTTGGCGTTGCGTTGCCCGAAGGCATCGTGGGCGACTCTTTTTATAGCGGGCCGCCTTCGCGAGTGGTATCGAAAACCGCATGTGCACGATTGTCGTCCTCTTGCGGCCGGGTCGGCCGTGGCCGGTGCTGATCGCCGCGAACAGAGACGAAATGTTGGACCGGCCGTGGAAGCCGCCGGCGGAACACTGGCCGGATCGCCCCGGCGTCGTCGCGGGCCTCGATGTCCTCGCGGGCGGAAGCTGGCTCGGGATCAACCGCGAAGGTGTGGTGGCAGCCGCCCTCAACCGCCGCCATTCCCTCGGCCCGCAAACCGGGATGCGAAGCCGCGGCGAGCTCGTGCTCGAAGCACTCGATCACGCCGACGCCGCGGACGCGGCCCACGCGCTCGCCGCGCTCGACCCCATGGCCTATCGCACCTTCAATCTCGTCGTGGCGGACAACAGCGGCGGATTTTGGCTCCGCAATCTTGGCGCCGATGGTCCGGGCAGGGTCGAGCTCTTCCCGCTCACGCCCGGCTTTTCAATGATCACGGCATTCGACCGCAACGATCCGGCAAGCGTTCGCATCCGTGACAATCTGCCTCGCTTTCAAGCAGCCCCGCCACCCGACCCGGAGGGCCGCGACTGGACCGCATGGCAAGCGCTCCTTGCAAGACGCGGCGACGACAAATCCGAGGACGGGCATGAGGGCGATATGTGCGTCGTCACGGGCCGAGGGTTCGGTACCTCGTCGAGTTCCTTGATCGCACTACCCTCGCCCCAACAGCTCGGCGCGCGCCCGATATGGCACTTTGCACCGGGCCGGCCCGACGAGACGCCCTTCCGCCCGGTTGCCCTTCGTTAGCTCGCGCAGACAAGGTGGATGGAAGAGCGCGTTATTTTGCCGGAATTTTCCACGTGCCGTCGGGCTGGCGGCAGAGTGTTACTTCGTACCTGGCCGGCTCGGCGACGTTCTTCGCCTTTATCGTGTGAAGAATGTCGCGGCACTCTTGACCCTTCACTTCAGCGCGTTTCAGCAATGTCACGGTGCCTGAATTGCCGCTTTTCGCGTTGCTCCACGGAATGACCGTGCCGTCGGGCTTGCCCTCCATCCCCCCGCGTGCTGCCTGTTTCATCATGTCGAGATCGCCTTGGGTCAGCCTGAAGTTACGCGGGAATGTATGCGAATACTGCGCGCGGGCCGTCGGGACCATGACGGTCCCGCCAATCGCCAACGCGAGGAAAGCAAAGCCAATGACCTTCCACATGGAACCTCCGTTGCGTGCGGATACTTTAGCGAACAGCCGGGAATAGCGGCAAGAGCTGCGGGTCACCGCCGACGCTTTCCAGTCGCTGCCGACGCAAAAGCGGCTTCACGGCCCCGTGCACGCGCCGAAGACGACGTATGCGTTCTTGTCATCCGATGCGGTGAGCGTCATGCGCCCGCTCGTTTCGTCGATGACCACGTTCCATCCGAGCACCTTTTCGACACCCTGGAGAAACATCTTCTGCTCGGCGTGCCGGACAAGTTCGATCTTCGCGTTCACGGCCTGTCCCGACGGCCGGGTCCCGACGATCGTCTTCTCGGGAACCGATAT
>DATDHA010000420.1:0-3400 GCA_036521815.1 Alphaproteobacteria bacterium
CTTGCGGAGCGGATGCTCGACCGCATGACCGGTGCGGCTGACGGCGTGCGCGACGCAATCCTGGGTCACACGCAGGCCGAGACCGGCGGCTTTTACTTCTGCCCTCCACTTCGCGACGGGCGGCTCGATCTTGCATTGCCAGCGAGTGCTGCAGCACCCTCGCCCGCTGGCGCGTTTGAGCGCGTCACTGGAACGCAGGTGAGCATTCTCTTCGAGGCTCGCCGCTGCATTCATTCCCGCAACTGTGTGCTGAGCCGTCCGGACGTCTTCGTGCCCAATGTCGAAGGTGCCTGGCTCCATCCGGAGCGTGCAAGCGGTGCGGAGATCGCGGCGTTGGCGCAGGCTTGCCCATCCGGGGCAATCAAGTATGAGCGCCATGACGGCGGCGCGCCTGAAGCCCCACCCAACGTCAATGTCGTTCGCGTGCTCGAAAATGGCCCCCTCGCGATCCGTGCTGAGGCGACGATCGGCGCCGTGCCTGCACTGCGCGCGACCCTCTGCCGCTGCGGGGGTTCCGCCGCCAAGCCTTATTGTGACGGCAGTCACCACCGGATCGAGTTCCGCGCCACCGGCGAGCCCGAGCCTCGCGCCGTGGCGGCACTGGACCGGCGGGACGGACCGCTTTCGATCGAGCCCGTCCCAGATGGCCCGCTGCTCCTCGACGGCGCCCTTGAGATCGTGAGCGGCACCGGCCGCACGATCTTCCGCGGCGTCGAGGCAACGCTCTGCCGCTGCGGCCAGTCGCGCCGCAAGCCGTTTTGCGACGGCTCTCATGCCGGTGCCGGATTCCGCGCCGAATGACTTTTCCAAATGCAACCAAAACCCGGAGGTGATGCGATGGCTGAGGACCCAAAGCAAGTTGCGGCTCAAATGCCGAAGCGCAAGAAGATCGCGCGCGGCCAATTGCTGATCGACGGCCGCTGGCGCGACGCTCAGGACGGCGCCACGATGACCACGAGCGATCCCACCACCGAGGAGGTCATCACCGAGGTGGCGAAGGCCGCCCCCGCCGACGCAGCCCTCGCGGTCGAAGCGGCGTCGCGCGCGTTCGAGGAAGGACCATGGTCGCGCATGTCGCATAACGAGCGCGCGAAGATCATGTTCCGCATCGCCGATCTCTTGTACGAGCGTGCCGACGACTTCGCGATCCGCGAAGCGATGGACATGGGCATGCCCTACCGCGATTTCCGCGAAACGATCCTGCCGATCGTCTCCAGCCTGTTCCGCTTTTATGGCGGAATGGCGATGTCGGCCCTCGGCGGCGGCTATCGCACGAGCGACGAGCCGGAGCTGCGCATTCTGACGCGGCGCGAGCCGCTCGGCGTGGTGGCGGCGATAACGCCGTTCAACTTTCCGCTCGTACTTTCCTGCTCGAAAATTGCACTGGCACTCGCCGCCGGCAATACCGTCGTGCATAAGCCCGCCTCCGACACGCCGCTCACGGCACTCGCCTTCGGCCAGCTCTTGCTCGATGCCGGCCTGCCAGGCGGTGTTTACAATCTGATCACCGGGCCCGGTGGCTCGATTGGCGATGCGCTGGTGCAGAACCCCAAGGTGGATAAGATCGCTTTTACCGGCTCCACACCGGTCGGCCAGGGCATCATGCGCACCGGTGCCGCAACGCTCAAACATCTCACGCTGGAGCTTGGCGGCAAGAGCCCGAACATCATCTTCGCCGACGCCAACCTCGACTACGCCTTGCAGGCGGCGTTCTGGGGCGTATTCTGGAACAAGGGCGAGGTGTGCGTCGCCGGCTCGCGCATCCTGGTGCAGCGGCCGATCTACGACCAGTTCGTCGAACGCCTCGCCAAGATGGCGAAGGACGCCGTGTTGGGCGATCCGCTCGATCCGCGGACGCAGATCGGCCCGCTCGCCTCGAAGTCCGAATACGATAAGGTATTGCGCTATGTCGAGGCCGGAAAGAAAAGCCAGGCGCGCCTCGTCGCAGGCGGCTTCACGCGCAATATCAACGGCAAGGGCCTTTTCGTCGAAGCGACCGTTTTCGCCGACGCCAAGAACACCGACACGATCAGCCGCGAGGAGATTTTCGGGCCAGTCGTTCCGGTTATTCCCTTCGATAGCGAGGAAGAGGCAATTCGCATGGCAAATGACACGCCCTACGGCCTCGCCTCGGGCATCCAGACCGGCGATATGAAGCGCGCCCTCAAGCTCGCCGACCGCATAAAGGCCGGGACGGTCTGGCTCAACACCTGGCACAAGTATCACGCCAACGCCCCGTTCGGCGGATTCAAGATGTCCGGCTTCGGGCGTGAGCAGGGTGCCGAAGCGCTCGAGAGCTATACTCAGTACAAGACCATCTGGGCCAATCTCGCCTGAGCAGGCGCTGGGAAGAGGAGCGACCCATGAAAATCGCAGTTATCGGAGTGGGCTCGGTGGGAGGGACTTTGGGGCGGCGCTGGGCCGAGCTCGGACATGCCGTGCGGTTTGGCGTACGAGACCCATCGGACGCGGGGGCCAAGGCAACGGTTGGCGCCATCAAGGGCGATGCGCGACTGGTGAGTGTCGCCGACGCGGCCAGGGACGCCGAGGTGGTCGTGCTGGCAACGCCTTACGCCGCAAATGGTGCTGCGATCGCCTCGGCCGGCGATCTTGCCGGCAAAGTGCTGATCGATGTCACCAATCCGATCAGCGCGAAGGGTTCGCTCGCGGTCGGCTTCGAGACCTCCGGTGCCGAGCAAGTGGCAAAGCTGGCCCCTGGTGCCCGCGTCTATAAAGCGATGAACCAGGTCGGGTTCGAGATCATGGCGGACGCCAAATTCCCCGCGGGCATGCCAGCGATGTTCGTCGCCGGCGACGATCCTGAGGGCAAAAAAATCGTGCTCGATCTCGTCTCCGCACTTGGGTTCGAAGCGATCGACGCGGGCGAGCTCGCAATTGCGCGCCTGATCGAACCCCACGCCATGCTTTGGATCCATCTCATGGCGCGGCGCAAGATGGGGCGCCGCTTCGCTTTCGGGCTGTTGCGGCGATGAATAATGGGGGAAGCCACAAGGCAAGTCGCCCGAACGGTCAGCGCTCTCCTTGCTGTAGCTCGCGTTCCGAGCAATCGCGTAATTGTCATATTCGTTCGCTAGGATGCATCGATATTGCGCGGCATTGCAGGGAGTGCTGTTAAGAGCTTGGCGCCGGTGCGGAGGTTGACGGTAGCGATATCGATCGCCCTCGCCGGCGGTATTTGCTGGTTTCTCTGAATTTCGTTCTCGTAGGCCCTTGCCCCCCGAAGCAAGGCCCTCTTGGGACGCCTGAAGATTGCCACTTCAGGCGTCTCTTTTTTCCCTGCATCGCCGCAGCTCCAGCGCCCTTCCGCATACGAAGCGAGTGCGACAGAATGGCCGGGCGGTGCTAGAGCTTGACGCGATTAAGTTGATCCACTGTCCCT
>DATDHA010000421.1:0-10434 GCA_036521815.1 Alphaproteobacteria bacterium
CCTCCTTGCGAAGGCGGAGCGGCCGGTCATCATCACGTCGAGCCTTGGGCGCGATCTTGGTGCGGTGCGGGCACTCGAGTCCCTCGCTGAGCGATTTGCACTACCGGTCGTGTGCCACGTGCCGAAGACCTATTGCCTGTCGACAGCGCATTCGATGCATTTCGGCTTCGATCCCGCACCACTCCTCGCGGAGGCGGATATCGTGGCCGTCATCGAGTGCGACGTGCCATGGGTTCCGGCGCACACGGCGCCGCGCGCGGACGCAAAGATCATCCATATCGGCGCCGATCCGCTTTTCAACCGTTACCCGATGCGCGGCTTTCCCGGCGATCTCACGATTGCAGGCGACGCGCGCACGGCACTCGAGATGCTGGAGGTGGCTCTTGCGGGAGACGGCGCCCGAGTTGCGGCAAAAGCAGAGGCGCGCCGGCCGAGGCTAGCCGCAATGCGCGCCGCCGCGCTCGAGACGATCGAAAAAAACCACGCGCGCTTTGCGCGAGAAAATCCGATCCATCCGGCGGCGGTCAGTCGCGCCATCGACCGCATCCGCGGCGAGGACGGCATCCTCGTCAACGAACTCGGCGTGCTCGTCGAATTCATGCAATTCACCAAGCCCGGCACCTATTTCTCCTCAAGTTCGGCGGGTGGACTTGGCTGGGGGCTCGGTGCTGCACTCGGCGCCAAACTCGCGGCACCCGAGCGCCTGGTGATCGCGGCGATCGGCGACGGTTCGTATATGTTCGGCAATCCCACGCCGGCCCATTACATGTCGCGCGCCCACGACCTGCCGATTCTCTACGTCGTGATGAACAATTCGGGCTGGGCCGCTGTGCGCAAGGCAACCGAAACGATGTATCCCGACGGCCGGAGCCTGCGCGCCAATCGCATGCCGCTCGCAACACTCGAGCCCTCGCCGGCGTTCGAAAAGGTCGTCGAAGCATCCGGCGGCTTCGGCGAGCGTGTCGAAACGCTCGAAGATTTGGCGCCGGCCTTCGAACGGGCACTCCATGCCGTCAAGGTGGAGAAGCGGCAAGCGCTCCTCAACGTCAATTGCGGCGTTCCCGCCGTGCGCAATTTCTAGGTCTGGCGTAATCGGACGATCGACGCCGCCTTGCGCACGCTCGCGGTCGTCGAGGTGCGGGGGTAACGGCATCAGCGGCTTGCGCTCAAGTGTTCATGCCGACGCCAAATAGCGGATGTCATGAGGTCCCCACCCTACTTGATTGCCCAGTACTTCATCCCCAAATCATAGGACGTGGCGGCGCCATAGGGGTCGTCACGAGGGCGCCCGGAAGGGGCCTGGCTCAGGGCACTTCGCTCGCATTCGAGGAGGTTGCAGGATGTCCCGCCTGACGCTTTTCAATAGCCCGCTCTTGCTCGGCTTCGATCATTTCGAGGAGGCGCTCGAGCGCGTCTCAAAGGCCGCGGCGGACGGCTATCCGCCTTACAACATCGAGCAGTGCCGCGAAGATGGCTTGCGCATCACGCTTGCGGTCGCGGGCTTCACGGAAGGCGAACTTGCGATCCAGCTCGAGGACAATCAGCTCGTCATTCGCGGCAAGCAGACCGACGATGAGCGCGAGCGCGTCTTCCTCCATCGCGGAATCGCCGCACGCCAATTCCAGCGCAGCTTCATTCTCGCCGACGGGATCGAGGTCGTGCGGGCCTATCTCGACAACGGCCTCCTCCATGTCGAGCTTCAGCGCCCGCCCGCGGCAAGCCGGGTCCGCCAGATCAAGATCGATTCCACCAAGACGGACGCGCTGAACAAGCGCCAAAACAAGAAGGTGGAAACGATCGACGCACCGGCCGAAAGGCTCGAAACCCTAAAGACGTGAGTTGAGGGAAATGAGGGGCGAAGGCCGCCGATACCTGTATGACGGGGCCTTGAGAGGTTAGAGAACGACAATGAACGACATGATGAACGATATCCGCCACTTGTCTTCCCGGGAATTCTTCGCTCTCGGGGTGCAGAACATCGCTTATGTGAAGGAGGTGACCGAGGACGGCGTCACCGGCTACGCGATACATGCCGCGGACGGTTCTCGCCTGGGGCTGGCCGAGACGCGCGATCTCGCGATCGTCGCCTTGAAGCAGCACGACCTCGAACCGCACAGCGTGCACTGACAATTCAGATTTTTCCCGAAGATCCGCATCGTCCAAACCGCGACGGCGCGCGAGCGTCGCGCTCTCCGGCGCCCGGTTCGCCTGCCCGCGGCGAGGGACGAGAAGGCTCACGGCACGGGGTGCCGAGGCGAGAATTCTTAGAGCCCGATCCGATCGGATCGAATCGGTTCAGGCTCTAAATTATTTAATTTTGTCGCATTTTCAACGGCAAACCCTGTGCAACGATTTCGTTGTCGCATGGTCACTTTGCCGGAAAATGCTCGGGCGGTCGCAACAAAAATGCGATTCCTTGGGTGACGCTTTCAGGCGGCCCTGCTCGCAGTCGCATCGGTCAGAAGCGCGTAAAGGGCTTCCGCCGTATCAGAGCCGCGCAGCTTTTCGCAAGTGCCCCGGTCGCGTAGCAGGCGAGAGATGCGGGCGAGGGCTTTCAGGTGATCGGCACCCGCCTGGTCGGGGGCGAGGAGCAGGAAAATGAGATCGACCGGCTGCTCATCGATCGCCTCGAAATTGATAGGCGTTTCGAGGCGCGCGAAAAGTCCGTAGAGCCGGTCGAGATTGGCGAGCTTTCCGTGCGGAATCGCGATGCCATTGCCAACGCCGGTGGTGCCCAGCCGCTCGCGCTCGATGAGGACTTCGAATATCCGCCGCTCGGGCACGCCGGTCAAATCGGCAGCACGCTTTGCGAGCTCTTGAAGCGCCTGCTTCTTGCTCGTCACTTTCAAGTGCGGCACCACGCTCTGCAACGTGATCAGGTTATTAATTTCCATCTTTGCTCCTCTGCCGCCGCAGCTCTGTCTTCGCCGCCGCGGGGTCGACCCAGCCAATATTTCCGTCCGGCCGCCGGTAGACCATGTTAAGTCCTCCATGCGCGATATTGCGGAACAGCATGGCGGGCAGCTCCGCGAGATCGAGGCGCATAACGGCCTCGCCCACGGTCATCGTGTCGATCGAGGTGGTCAGCTCGGCGATGACGACCGGCTTGTCACCATTGGCAAGTTCCTCCTCCCGATCATCGTCCGTCCCAACCGCCAGGACGTATTGCTGGGCCTCCAGCGATGCTTCAGCCTGGTCCCGCCGCTTGTGATGGTCGCGCAGGCGCCGCTTGTATCGGCGCAGGCGCTTGGCAACACGCTCTGCCGCAGTATCGAACGCCGGATAGGGCTCGGCCGCATCCGAATGGGCCTGCACCATGATGTTGCGTCCGACGTGCACGGCAATGTCGGCACGATATAGATGCGCATGACGGGACAGTACGACGTGGGCATCGAGCGCATTGCTAAAATATTTGTCGACCGCCGCGGCAAGCGTCGTCTCGACATGTCTCCGCAGCGCCTCGCCGACGTCGAGCTGCTTGCCTGATACGGAAACCTGCATGGTCGATCTGTTCCGCGCAATCCGCCCGGTCAAACACACACGCATCGGCCGACCCGAGTTGGGTCCGTAATGTCGAGGCGCCGGACCATAGTGAGACCCTGAACCCAAGTCAAGCGCACCTGCCATCCTCGCGCAAGCCCTTCATTATTCTGCGCTTTTCAGCCGCCGGCGCTGCACCGAGGAAGGAATTCTCAACGCTTCCCGATACTTGGCCACGGTGCGCCGCGCGATATCGACGCCGTCCTTGTTGAGGATTTCCACGATGCGATCGTCCGAGAGCACCTCATCGGGCTTCTCGGCGTCGATGAGCGTCTTGATGCGGTGTCGCACCGCCTCGGCCGAGTGCGCGGCCCCGCCCTCCGAACTCGCGATCGACGACGTGAAGAAGTATTTGAGCTCGAACATGCCGCGCGGCGTCGACATGTATTTATTGGTGGTGACGCGGCTGACCGTGCTCTCGTGCATTTCTATCGCCGCGGCGATGTCGCGCAGGACGAGCGGTTTGAGGTATTGCACCCCAAAGGCGAAGAAATCATCCTGCTGCCGCACGATCTCGCCCGCGACCTTGAGGATCGTCGTCGCTCGCTGGTGCAGCGACTTGACGAGCCAGTTGGCCGACTGGAAGCGCTCCGAAATATAGTCCTTCTCGTTCTTGTTCTTGATCTCCTTGTTGATGCGCGCGTAGTACTGCGAGTTCACGAGCACGCGCGGCAGCGTCTCGTTGTTGAGCTCGATCTGCCAGCCGCCGTCGGGATGCGGGCGCATGATGACGTCGGGCGTTACCGGTTGCGACACGGCGTTGTCGAACGCGAGGCCCGGCTTCGGATTGAGCGCCCTGATCTCCGCCATCATCTCGACGAGATCCTCCTGGTTCACGTCGCAAAGCTTGCGCAAGGCGGCCATGTCGCGCTTGCCGAGGAGGTCGAGATGGTCGAGCAGCTTCGCCATGCAAGGATCGTAGCGGCCGCGATCGCAGAGCTGGAGTGCCAGGCACTCCTTGAGGTCGCGCGCGAAGATGCCGGGTGGATCGAGCTGCTGAAGCCGAAGCAGTGTCGCCTCGACGCGTGCCGCACTGCAGCCGAGCTGATGCGCCACCGACTCGAGATCGGCGTTGAGATAACCCGCCTCGTCGAGAATGTCCACGAGATGGGCACCGATCATGCGGTCGACCGGGTCCGTCAAATCCATGTTGAGCTGCTCGACCAGGTGGTCGCGCAGACTTACCGTACCGGTGAGCGTCTGTTCGAGATTGAAGCCCGGATCGTCGAAGCTGCCGCCGCGCCCGTTGCCCCAGCTCGATCCGCTGTCGGGCATGGGGCCGGCGGTCTCCGGCGCGCTCGTTTCTTCCCAGAGATTTTCATAGTCGGTGTCGAGCGGGGCGTCGTTCGTTGCAGCGAGGGAGGTCTCGTTTGCGAGCTCGGCCGTGTCGCGCTGCGTTGCGTCGAGCGATTCGGCGGGCTCGCTGTCGCCCTCGGTCCCGCCCTCGCCTGCGTTGTCGACGGTCTCTGTGCCGGCGGCACTCACGCCGTTCTCGCCCGCCGCGTCCGCCGAAGCCGCTTCACTGCTGGCATTCGTGTCCTCGGTCTGGTCGACCCGCTCGAGGAGTGGGTTTTGCTCGATCTCCTGCTCGACGAAGGTCGCGAGCTCGAGGTTCGACATCTGCAGCAATTTGATCGCCTGCTGGAGCTGCGGCGTCATCACCAACGATTGGGACTGGCGTAGGTCGAGGCGCGTGGTGATCGCCATGACGCTTGCCTTCAGAGGCTGAAGCGTTCGCCGAGATAGACGCGCCGCACGTCCTCATGCGCCACGATCTCGTCGGGTTTGCCCTCCATCAGCACCTGGCCGTTATGGATGATGTATGCCCGGTCGACGATGTCGAGGGTTTCGCGCACGTTGTGGTCTGTAATGAGCACGCCTATGCCGCGATCCTTGAGATGCGACACGAGGTCTCGGATGTCGCTGAGTGCGATCGGATCGATGCCGGCAAGCGGCTCGTCGAGCAAGATGAAATGCGGCTGGGACGCGAGCGCGCGCGCGATCTCGCAGCGCCGCCGCTCGCCGCCGGAAAGTGCGAGTGCCGGGGCGCGACGCAGATGCGTGATCGAAAATTCGGCGAGAAGGTCGTCGAGGACGATTTCGCGCTTGTCGCGGTCCTGCTCGACGACTTCGAGCACGGCGCGGATGTTCTGCTCGACGGAGAGGCCGCGAAAGATCGACGGCTCCTGCGGCAGATAGCCGATCCCGAGGCGCGCGCGCCGATACATCGGCAAGTCCGTGATGTCGTGGCTGTCGAGCAGGATGCTGCCGTAATCGGCTGAGATGAGCCCGGTTATGATGTAAAAGCACGTCGTCTTGCCGGCACCGTTGGGGCCAAGCAGTCCGACGGCCTCGCCGCGCTGGACGGAGATGCTCACGTTGCGCACGACGGGGCGCTTCTTGAAGCGCTTGCCGAGATTCTTGGCCCGGAGGCCCGAATTGTCGGCGACAAGTCGCGGACCCTGCGGCCCTTCGCCAAGTGCTGTCGCCCGAACTCCCTCGCCGCGTCGGATGCTCACGCGTCCCACCTCCTAATTTTGCTTGCCCGTAGACGGTATCTTGGTCGGCTTACCGGCCGGTGCGGCACCCGAAGAAGACGAGTCCTGCCCAGTCGCATTGTCGTCCCCCTGCTTGGGCACAAGCAAGCCACGCACCCGGTCTTCCTTGGCGCAGGTGAACAGCCGGCTGATCCCTGTGTTCGTGTTCACCTCGGCGCATTCACCGTCAAGCTGATCCTGGCCGCGCGTGATTTTAACCTGACCCTTGAGGATTGCGATACCGCTATCGAGGTTATAATCGCTGTAAAGCGCACGTGCGGTTGCATTTGGGGACGTGATCACAACGTTTCCGAAAGCCTCGATGTTGCTCATTTGAAGATCGCCCTTGGGCCCGGGTTTGAAATGGGCTGTCATGACATCGGCGTGAACCGATTTGTCCTCCTGAACCGCCACCGCGTCGCCGCGTGCGACGGCATATTGGCGATGCTGCCAATACTCCAAGCTGTCCCTTGCCGTGACCCGCGCCTTTGGCGTATCGAGTTCGGGTTTTTTCCCGGTCAGCACAAAAATCGCATTGTCGATGTCGTAGACCGCCCTGTCGCCGAGTGCCGTGTCCGTCGACGTCGTGATTTTGACGGTTCCATTGGCTTCGACCCGCCATACGTCCGAGCCGCCCGAGTCGGTTTTCCGATAATAGGCCTGAAGGATATCGCCATAAACCGTCACGTCGCCGCGCTTCGCCGTCGCGTTGCCGCGCGCGATATAGAGCTGTTTTTGCTGCTGCCACTCAATACCCTGCTCCGCTTCGACGGCAACAGGTTCGCTGTCCTTTCCACCACCCGAGAGACCCAGGACGCCCTGATCGGGCGCTGCGGCACCACTCTTGGTCTTGTCGGCACCCTGGGCTTTGCCCAGGCCCTGGTCTTGCGTCTGGGGTGTTGCCGGTGCCGGAGGGGGGGTGCTCGGTGCCGGACCCGTGACCGAAGCGGGCGGTGCTTCGGGTAACGCCGGCTGGGCGGCTTGCGAAGGTGCGGCACTCCCGCCAGTGGGCGGTTTCGCATTTTGCGCAAGCGCTGCAATCCCCGAAAGTGCAAGGGCACCCGAGAGCGAAAGCGACAAGATGGCAGCGCGAACAGGCAGGCTCAGGCGCATTCTCACCCACCAACAGGGTTCGGATCGCCCGCGTGCGGCCGAATATTGAGGTGAGCCTTGCCGGTGAAAATTATACGGTCGCCCTTGTCGTAAATCCGGAATCCCTCGGCGGTGACGTCGCCTGACGGGCCTTCGCCTTGAACGGGATCGTCGCCTTCCGCGGTGTTCTTCACGAAGTCGATATGCGCTGACAACGTGCGGAAGGCGTAGCCGTCATCGTGGAAGAGGTTGACGTTGCCAATAAGATCGAGCTGCTGATCGCCCTCGCGATAGGCGCCGAAATCGGATCGGAGCGTCACCCAGTTACCCCGCGAGAGCGTGACGTCGGCTTGCGGGTGATCGAGGTCCCACACATCCGAATTGGGATTTTTCTTGGTCGAGAACTGCGCGGTCACGGTGTAGGGTTCGCCTTGCTTGTCAGTACCTTGATAGCGCGGCTTGGTCAGACGCTGCTTCTCCACGTCGTCCTGGGTAATGTTTGCAAGCCCAGCGACGAATTCACGCTCGTGCTTGCTGAACTCGGGCCAAACGATCACCATCAGGACGAGGCCGAGTCCGACCGCCGGCAGGACCATTTTCATGGCCCCCACGAAGGAGCTGTAGTTCGAGCCGGCGAGTTCGAGGCGCACGCGCGGCGCTTCGATACGCATCCGCGTGCGCTTTTCCACAGCCGGCCTCATGCCTCTGGCTTGCGCCATTCGCTGGCCATCCCCGATACTCAGCTCACGCCGGCGCGCAGGCAGTCGTGGATGTTGAGGATGCCGACCGGGCGGCCGTCCTCGACCACGAAAAGACAACCGATCCCGAGGTTGTCGATGCCGCGCGAGTTCATCAGGTTGAGCGCTTCGACCGCGAGCGCGCGCGGCCGGATCGTCTGCGGTCCGTGCGTCATGACGTCACCGACCTGCTTTTCGAGCAGCGTGCCGCCCATGTGCCGTCGCAGATCGCCGTCGGTCACGATGCCGATCAACTTTCCCGCATCGTCGACGACGCCGACGCAACCGAAATGTTTCGCCGTCATGACGAGGAGTGCTTCCGACATCGACGCTTGGGGCCTGGTCACGGGAATCTGATCGTCGACATGCATGATGTCCGAGACGCGCAAGAGGCGACGGCCGAGCGAGCCGCCGGGATGGAGCACCTGGTAGTCGTCTGCGGAAAAGCCGCGGCGCTCCAGCAACGCAATCGCGAGCGCGTCGCCGAGTGCGAGCATTGCCGTCGTCGACGTGGTCGGCGCCAGCCCGAGCGGACATGCCTCCGGCACGTTCGGCACCAAGAGCGCCACATCCGCAGCCTCGGCGAGCGCGCTTTGCGCGCGGCCCGTGATCGCGACGAGCGGGATCGCGAACCGGCGCGTATAGGCGACAAGATCCGTGAGCTCGTTCGTCTCGCCCGAGTTGGAGAGGGCAAGCACGGCGTCGTCGAGCGTTATCATGCCGAGATCGCCATGACTTGCCTCGGCCGGGTGGACGAAGAGCGCGGGCGTGCCGGTGGATGCGAAAGTCGCCGCGATCTTGCGCGCGATGTGGCCGCTCTTGCCCATGCCAGTGACGACCACGCGGCCGGCGACCGCCTGAAGGCGATCGAGGGCCGCGACAAAGGTGCTGTCGAGGCCGGCGATGAGACTTTCCAGTGCCGCCGCTTCGAGGCGCAGAAGCCGGGCGGCGGCGGCCAAGTCGGTGTTCTCGCGGGCACCATCGGCCGATCGAGCGGCGAGAGGCTCTCGGCGCGTAGCGCCAGAGCCAACGGACAAACGCTCCGGAGCCGCTTCAGGATTCATCCGCTGCTCCCGCATACCTTTGTAAATTCTCACGGATTCTCGATATCCTCAATATGCGCTCCATTCCCGATCGCGTCAATCCGACATGGGATGCGAGCCGTTCAGTGGGCGAAAATGTCCGGCTCGTGCCAGCCGCCCAAGTCAAGTTCCGCACGCGCGGGCAAAAAGGCGAAGCAGGCCTCGGCGAGATGACGCCGGCCCTCCCGTTCGAGCAGCGCGTCGAGCCGATCGCGGAGTGCATGCAAATAACGTACGTCGGACGCCGCATATTCCAGCTGCTCGCCGGTGAGCTTCTCTGCACCCCAGTCGGAGACCTGCTGCTGCTTATTGAGCTCGACGCCCAAGAGCTCGCGGCAGAGGTCCTTCAGGCTGTGCCGGTCGGTGAAGGTCCGGATGAGTTTCGATGCGACCTTCGTGCAATAGACCGGACGGCAAGCGACGCCAAGATGTGCCTGCAGCGTCGCGAGATCGAAGCGCGCGAAGTGGAAGAGCTTCGTCACTTTCGGATCGACCAAAAGTGCGGTCAAATTGGGTGCGTCGTATTCGCCGCGGGCGAATTGCACCAAGTGGCAAATGCCGTCGCCGGCCGAGAGCTGAACGAGGCAGAGCCGGTCGCGATGGGGGTTGAGCCCCATCGTCTCGGTGTCGACCGCCACGGCCGTCCCGAAAGCGAGCCCGGCGGGAAGATCGCCGCGATGAAGCTTGATCTGAGGTGCGTTCATGTCCCTCGACGCCGCCTGGTGCGGGTGTCGGTTGAATGCATTGGTGCCCAGGAGAAGACTCGAACTTCCACGACCTTGCGGCCACAGGTACCTGAAACCTGCGCGTCTACCAATTCCGCCACCTGGGCGTTGGACCGGCACGATTCTTGCCGGCTCTGCCTATCCCGGCCTAGGGTCGATGTCAACGTCGAACCTCGGAATCTGACCCAAATGCAGAACGATTGGACACTCAGCACCGCATCTCTGCCTCGCAACACTGATATGGGATAGGGCCCGCATCCTTGCGAGGGGCAGTGGGACTCGTTAAGAACCTCTCGATCGCCGAACGCTTCGCGACCGCGATCGGACGTTGAGGAAGGGGAGGAAGCTCATGGCAATTCGCCGCACCACCGTCTTCGGCGGATCGGGTTTCATAGGCCGCCACCTCGTGCGGCGATTGGCGGCCCATGGCGATGTCGTGCGGGTCGCCGTGCGCGATCCCGTGAAGGCGCAATACCTCAAGCCGATGGGCGACGTTGCGCAGGTCGTGCTCATGAAGGTCGACGTGCGCGACGAGGCCGGCGTGAGAGTTGCGCTCGAGGGTGTCGACGCCGTCGTCAACCTTGTCGGAATCCTCTTCGAGCGCCGCCGCCAAAGCTTCGCCGAAATCCAGGCGAACGCTCCCGGACGTATTGCGCGCGCCGCGGCCGAAGCAGGGGTCAAGCGCGTCGTACATGTGTCGGCGATCGGAGCGGATCCGAAC